>NZ_VTSR01000020.1 GCF_008329715.1 Gimesia chilikensis
TACAGAAATCAGGAAAACAGCATAAAAAACCGCTCTGGTGGGAACGAACTTAAGAGCGGAGTTACTAGCCGCCGGTAACCAGAGTTGACACTGACCAGATTACCGCCACAAGACGCCATTCAACAAAGAATGATGCGGCACCCGAATAATATTCGGCCCAAGCGCAGCTAGCAGGAAACGGCCAGAAAAACATCGCCAATGGTTCCTCTTAATCCCCACCTCCACGCATCGATGTAGCACTGTTGGCAAGTCAGAAGACAGCAACAAACAGAAATCATACAAGCCGGCTCCATCCAGAAAAGATGATCATTCAGAACCAGTAACCATCTCGGCTCCTGTTCCTCCTTTTTCGTGTCTTTCGTGCATTTCGTGGTAAAAACAGATTCATATCATTCGAGGTTTACAGATCCAACCAGAAATGTTTTGCATCTCTCCCCGAAAGATTCCAAAATGAAAGCATCTCCCACTTCACGCCGTTTCAGAAGGACTCGCTCATGCAACGTCTCCCTCTCGCAGGCCTGGCTGTTTCGTTCAGTCTACTCACGCTGCTATCGCCAGCGCACGCCACCAATGACAACTTTCTGCCCGGCGACTCCTTCTTTCCCTCCAAAGTCCTTTACGAAAATCTGCAACGACAGGAACAGGAAGCCGAGCCTGTCTATTACTACAACTACATCTGCGAACTCGCCTTTTGTGGCTACGCCGGCTATTCGCAGCTCAAGCTGGACAAACAGAATGAGCAACTGGCGACAAATATCCGTAAAGCCTATTTACACATTCGTAAAAGCCAGCCGATCAGACTCAGGCCCAAAAAGAACGCAAAGCTACCGCAGAAAAATCAGGGGAACCCGAATCTGGACAACTTCTATGAGACCAATGGCCTGAGCATCTTCTTTTACAATGAAGACTACGACTGGCAGCGGTTGAAGATCGGCCTCAAGTACAATGAAAACTGGCGTGAGGAAATGAAAAAGTTCATCAACGCCGGTAAGTATTGTGCCTTCGTGAAAAAGGGGGATGCGCTCAAGAGATCAACCACCATGGCGAAGCAGGTCCCCCCGCTGAACGTCAAGATCCCCGAGGCGGACATTGAAGCCGGTAAAAAAGTCGATCTCCCGCTCACCCCCACAGCACCCCTCAAAGCCCTGATCCTCTACGACGATAACTACCAGGACTACTATGACATGAAAAACGGCAAACGCCTGCTGGTAGTCACCAACCAGGGCATCACCCGCTTTGTGATCTATCGAGGAAAATGGAAGCAATACTGATCCATCGAAAGAGATCAGGACGAACAGCCTGAAACCGGGCCCAGCGAGCAGGAAACTGACAGTTCAGGCTATCGAATAATAAAGCCCGGGTCCCACTACAATTCAGCATCGCGCAAGAATGCCCTTTTTCGTGTCTTTCGTGCCTTTCGTGGTAGCTTAAATTTCGAGCCCTTCGCGGTCTACAACACAATGCCGTCATACCGCAGCACGTATTCCTTATCAAATATATCCGGCTCCAGCTTCATACCACGCTGACGATCCTGCTCAGCTTTCTCTTCCTCACCCTCGAAGTGGTACGCCAGCCAGCGATGGAAATAGCCTTCCCAGTTCTTCGGCGCCAGTTCGATCGCCCGCGAGTAATCGTCGATGGCCAGTGCGACCTTTTCATCACTCCAGCGGATCAGACCTCGATGCACATAGATCGTCGCCAGACGCTCTGTATCGTAGTCGGGCTGTTTCTCCGCCACCTCGATCGCAATCGTCAGGTCTTCTTCTGCAGACGCGTACCGGCCGACCCCCATATAGAGCAGTGCGCGGGCAAACCGGGCATCCGCATCGCGGGGGTTATCATCAATCGCCACATTAAATCGGGCCTGCTGCGACTCAAAATCGTAAACGCCATCCTGGGGTGTAAAGTCCGTCAATGGCCGATAGAGCTCAGGCTTGGGCATCGGAACGGGGATGCACGCTGAAAGACAACACATCAGCATTAGCCCACCAGACAGCAGGCGGAAAGACAGATTCAGCATCACATCACAATCCTTGTTCGACCGCAGCCGCAAGAATATTTCCACCTAATCCTTTTCAGGACAACATGTTACAGCAGAAATATTTCCAGCCGGCAACCAGCAGCAGTAACCCCCTCCGCGCGTAATGTAAACCAGAACCCTGTGTTACCGCAAGATGATTCATTTCCCGCAGGATTCGCGCAAATGTAGGGGCGGCCCCATGTGGCCGCCCGCCTGGCGAAGCACAATCCGCTCTCTCCCGTCAGCCGGGTCCAGCAAACACGCACAATTCACCAGTCCCTCTTTTTTCGTGCTTTTCGTGACTTTCGTGGTAGCCCCTTCCCTCCTCCTTTGTGGTCAAGGCTCGCTCACCAGACCTCCACATTAACAACCGGTTAATGATCGATGAATAAACGCTGCTCAGGTCACAATGATATTGAACGTCAAATCCAGCCTCGATAGCGTATCTCTCTGAAGGTGATTCCCCGCAATCCTGATGATTGCTTCAGCAGATACATCCGACCTCAGGTCGGCGTTATTTATCTTTCATATCCCTTCTGTCAAACAAGGAACACGCGATGCGAAACCGTAGCTTCTGCCGTTGTTTTCCCTTAGTGCAGCAGCGTGCTGCATTCACGCTCATTGAACTGCTGGTCGTCATTGCCATCATCGCCATCCTGATTGCCCTGCTCCTCCCCGCAGTCCAGCAGGCACGCGAAGCGGCCCGACGATCGACCTGTAAGAACAACCTCAAGCAACTCGCACTGGCGTTACATAATTATCACTCAACCCACAATCTGTTTCCTCCCGGCAGTGTGAACGGTGCCGGCGATAATCCCAATGGGGCCCACGGTTCCGGAGCAGTCGCCATCGGTGCCTCCTGGGCCCTGTTGATTCTGCCAGACATGGAACAGTCGGCGATGTTCGATGACGTGATGACAATTGCCAACGAACGCAACGAAGTTCAGGACTGGCTGGGGAACGGAACCTATACCTCCCAGGGCATGTATGTCGGCAGCAAACAGGTTAACTTCATGCTCTGCCCTTCGCACCCGAAAAACACCGAACAGTTTGCGAATGGAACAGGTCTGGAAAATCTGGCCCGGGGTAATTACTGCGCCAATTACGGTAAAGCGGGTTACGGACGTGTTCATACCAACGACGGTAAAGTCGGCGGTGTCTTCGGCAACAACTCCAGTCTCGCCATGCGGGATATCATTGACGGCACATCCAATACTCTAGCCCTCAGCGAACTGAAGTTTCGTCTGCAGAGTTCAACGGGACCGTCCAGTCAGGACACCCGCGGTACCTGGCCTTACGGCGTCATGGGAGCGAATATTTTCAGTACTCAGACCAGTCCTAACAGTTCTGCTCCCGATGGAATCTGGGGATGTCGCAGCTACCCCGAAGAGGGCATGCCCTGCGTCCAGATCGGTTCCCCTTATACCGAAATGTACTCCGCGGCCCGCAGCTACCATACCGGGGGCGTTCAGGGAGCGATGGCCGATGGTTCGGTACGATTCTTCTCCGACAACATCGACCTCCTGCTCTGGCAGGCCCTCAGCACACGCGGCGGGCGCGAAGTCATCGAAGACCTGTAACCTCACTCTCAGCGTTTCGATAATCTGATGTGTTGGTTCGCAGTTCCACCGTTCTCATGAAAGGCTCAGCATGATCTCTTTACCGTCGCTCAGAAGCGCCGTCTGCCTCTCCCTCTGTCTGGTCACCTCACTCGCGGGATGTGGAAACGGCGACAGAGTGAAGGTCTATCCCACTAAAGGGGTCGTGCTCTTCGAAGGCAAGCCGATGGCCGGAGGCGGAGCCATTACCTTTGTCCCCCTCACGGCCCTGGAAGGCAAAGCCGCAGGGGGCGTCATCAAAGAAGATGGCAGCTTTGTCATGTCGACTTATGAAGAGGGAGATGGATCCATCGCCGGCGAGTTTCGGGTCATGATCCACCAGTCCACAATGCAGGAACCGGAAACCACTCCCGATGCAGACGGCAAAGCAGCTCCCCGTTCCGAACCGACCCAAACCGTCGCCAAGGACGCCCAGATCCCCCGCGTCTACTCAGATCCGAACCAGTCACCCCTGACCGTCAAAGTAGACCCGAACGGATCAAACGAAGCACTCAGCCTCGAACTCAAACGAATGTAACCCATCTGAAGTGACGAATTCAAAAGGTACTCTACATTCGACGTAGGGGCGGCCCTATGTGGCCGCCCGCCTGGCAAAGCATAACTCGCTCTCTCCCGTCAGCTGGGTCCAGCTAAAACGCACAATCCAACAGTCCCTCTTTTTTCGTGTCTTTCGTGCTTTTCGTGGTAGCTTAATCGAAAACCGTCGAGGTCTTTACAGAAACAAAAGAATGGTATTCGAAAGAACCTGCACAGTTTTCCCCAGACAGTTTCCTGTTGTCTCCGACAACCCCGGATTACATCCGGGGCCACCCTTGGTTGCTTAACATTAAAAGTAGGGGCGGCCCTATGTGGCTGCCCGCCTGGCGAAGCATAATTCGCTCTTTCCCGTCAGCTGGGTCCAGCAAACACGCACAATTCAACAATCCCTCTTTTCGTGAATTTCGTGCTTTTCGTGGTAGCAAAACCATTCGCGTATTTCGAGGTTCAACTCAGCAGGTCATGTTTCACATGCGCCTCTTCCACACCGGTCAGCCGCGCATCCAGGCCGCGATACTTAAACGTAAGTCGGCGATGGTCGATCCCCATGCAATGCAGGATTGTCGCGTTCATATCCCGAATGTGTACCGGGTTCTCGACGACGTTGTAGCAGAAGTCATCGGTCTTCCCGTATTCGAAACCACGCTTAATCCCGCCGCCCGCCATCCAGATCGAGAAGCAGCGTCCATGATGGTCGCGACCGGCACTTGGGCTGCCGATGGCACCCTGGCTGTAAACGGTCCGCCCGAATTCGCCTCCCCAGATCACCAGCGTCTCATCCAGCAGGCCCCGCTGTTTGAGATCCTTGATCAACGCCGCGGAGGGCTGGTCCACGTCCAGGCACTGGTTCGGCAACTGGCTCTTCAGCGACACGTGCTGATCCCAGCCGCGGTGGAACAGTTGCACAAACCGTACCCCCCGCTCGGTCATCCGGCGGGCCAGCAGACAGTTCGCTGCAAAGCTCCCCGGCTTCCGCGATTCGGGTCCGTACATTTCAAACGTTTTCTGCGTCTCACTCGAGAGGTCCATCAGATCGGGAACCGAGGTCTGCATCCGATACGCCATTTCGTAAGAATTGATCCGCGCCTGAATTTCCGGATCGCCGATCTCTTCCGCCTGCCCCCGATTCAATGTCGCCAGGTCGTCCAGCAGCTTCCGCCGCTGTTTACGGTCGATGCCCGCCGGATTGGAGAGGTACAGCACCGGACTCGATCCGGGCCGCAGTTTCACGCCCTGGTGACTGGGTGGCAGATATCCCGAACCCCACAGCCGGTCAAACAGCGGCTGCCCCGGATTCTTCCCCGTGCCCTGTGACAGCATCACCATGTAGGCGGGCAGGTTTTCGTTTTCACTTCCCAGTCCGTAACTCAACCAGGCGCCCATGCTCGCATGGCCGATCTGCTGTGATCCCGTATTGATATAGGTGATCGCCGGATCGTGATTGATGGCCTCGGTATTCACCGATTTGACAATCGTAATATCATCGGCAATCGTCTGCGTGTGCGGCAGCTGTTCGCTGATCCACGTCTGATGCTCTCCACACTGTTTCATCTCCCAGAACGGGGCGACGACGGGAAACGACTTCTGCCGGGCCGTCATGCCGGTCACGCGCTGTGTCCCCTTCACGGAATCGGGCAGATCCGAACCGTGCAGCTTCCGCAGTACGGGCTTATAGTCGAACAGGTCCACATGCGAAGGACCACCCGACTGAAACAGGTAGATAATCCGCTTCGCCCGGGGCGCGACCTGTTGGACCGCAGCCGGAATCGCCTCTGCGGAGGCACTCTGGTTGAACAGTTCCGGATAGAGCAGGCTCGCTAATGCCGCTCCACCAATGCCGCGGGCCGAGCGTCCCAGCAGTGTCCGTCGTGTCAGATTACGTTCGTATTCAAATACCGGGTCCATGCTTACCCTCGCGTCATAAATTCATAAGTGTTGAACAGCATACTTCCCACGGTCGTCCATGCCGCGACTTCCGCCGGGTTCAGACTCGCATCGCTCGTCGATTCCCCCTGCGACAACAGCGATCGCGCCGCTTCAGGTGCCACCTGGTAGTTTTTCAGCTCGCGCTGATAAGCAGCCAGCGTGGTCTCTAACTCCCACTCCGCCGGCGGTCGTCCCAGGGCTTCGCGGAATGCAAACGTGATTCGTTCCTCAGGTGAAGCCCCCCCTTCCAGCATGATGCGCTCCGCGAACTTGCGAGACGCTTCCACAAACTGCACATCATTCAACAGCACCAGGGACTGCAGCGGCGTGTTCGTGCGAGCCCGACTCACCAGGCAGACTTCGCGGTTGGGGGCATCGAAGGTCTGCATGTTCGGCGGTGGTACCGTTCGCTTCCAGTAGGTATACATGCTCCGGCGATACAGTTTTTCGCCGTGATCCTGTACGAAGACCTGCGCAGTCGCCGGCGAACTGCCGTAATGGCTCACTTCCCGCCACAACCCTTCCGGCTGATACGGGTTCACACTCGCCCCGCCCACACGTTCGACCAGCAGTCCGGAGACCTTGAGCGTCGCATCCCGAATGGCTTCCGCCTGCAGCCGGAACCGGGCACCACGGGCCAGCAGTCGGTTCTGTGGATCCTCTTTCCAGAGCTCCGGCGTTCCCGCAGAAGACTGACGATAGGTCGCCGACATCAGAATCTGCTTCATGATGTGTTTGACATCCCAGCCCGATTCATAAAACTCCACTGCCAGCCAGTCCAGCAGCCGCGGATGTGTCGGCGGATCCCCCTGCGAACCAAAGTCAGCAGACGTTGAAACAATTCCCTGACCAAACAGCATCTCCCAGAACCGGTTCACCGCCACACGGGTCACCAGCGGATTCTCACGCGAGGTCAGCCACTGGGCCAGCGCCAGGCGGTCCTCCGATTCCTGTTGAGCCGCCCCCGGCAGGAAGCCAGGCACACCCATCGACACTTTTTCGGTCGGTTGATCGTACTGCCCCCGGTTCAGAATAAAGGTTTCCCGTGGCTTTTTGGCCGTGTTCATGACCATCGTCTCAAACGAATCGGTCAGCATCTTGCGGCGTTCCTTGAGATTCTCCCGCTGATAACGCAGATTCTCGAGTTCGGGAGCGATCCCACTATAGTAAGCTTTCAGAGCCGCCGTCTGTTTCGCATTGCGGTCCGTCGCATCTGTCGCCAGGATCTGCTGAATCGCTTCGGGAATGATGGTCCCGTCATCGGTCCCGGTCATCCCGAAGACCTGATAATCACCGGCCATCAACGCCTCGCGTCCGCCAAACTGACCGCCGCCCCAGACCAGCATCACCGTAATATACTTCGAATCCTTCGTATCGTAAGGCTGATCGAAGGTCACTGTCAGATGTTGCTGCTGCTGGTTTTCCGGTGCGGGTGACCAGCCGTTGTGATCCCGCGGATCGAGACAGTCAGCCGCCGGGTAATCGGGGTGAGATCGGCTCGCGGTGATCTTCGCGACATTCAACATCGCATACAGGTCGAGCTGATCGGAGGGAATCGCGGTTCCCGATGCAGCGAAGCTGGTCAGAATGAAGCCCCCCGGGAACGACTCTTTCTTACCGTGACCGATGCCCCCTTCGGGCAGTTTCTCGTTCGGGTAAAACACAATCCGCAAGCCGTCCAGTTTGTCGACGTCCGCGCCGACTTTCAGCGAAATCGAAGGTGACCGACCACTGGCTGCCAGCGCCAGCACATGCCCTTCATCACTGACCTCGAAGGCACTCCGCGTATTGGGATCAGACACTTTGACCACACTCAGCTCGTGCAGCTTCAGGCCTTTTCCCCGCTGTGCGAGTTCCTGTTTCGTCTGGGCAACCCAGGCAGCCAGCTGTGTTTCATCCGGATGCGCGAGTGCCTGTTCGACCTGTGCCTGTTCCTGATCCAGCGACTTCAGTTCTTCCGCAGCGAAGGACAGTTGGGTCTTCACCGCCAGCTTGGGACCGGCGTTGATCCCACTGTTCCCGTCCAGCCCGCGATCGTCCAGGCGATTGAAATAGGCGTAGAACTGGTAAAAGTCCTTCATCGTAATCGGGTCGTATTTATGATTATGACACTGGGCACATCCCATCGTGAGTCCCAGGAAGACTTCCGACGTCGTCTTCACCCGGTCGACGGTATAGTTGACCAGGTTCTCTTCGGGAATCGTCCCCCCTTCGTGCGTAATCATGTGATTGCGGTTGAAGCCCGTCGCCACTTGCTGCCAGGGCGTCGCATTGGGTAACAGGTCACCGGCGATCTGTTCGGTAATGAATTCGTTGTACGGTTTATTCTTGTGAAACGCATCGATCACCCAGTCCCGCCAGAGCCACATATGCCGGCCCCCATCGATCGAGTAACCGTTCGTGTCCGCATAGCGGGCCAGATCGAGCCACTTCAGCGTCATCCGCTCTGCATACTCAGGCGTCTCCAGCAGACGATCAATCAGTTTCTCGTAAGCTTGAGGATCTTTGGAATTCACAAACCCGTCGACTTCCTCTGCCGTGGGTGGCAGCCCCAGCAGATCCAGGTAGAGCCGACGCACCAGCGTCCGGCGGTCCGCTTCCGGGGAGGGTTTGAGCCCTTCCTTTTCCAGTCGCGACAGGACGAAGTAATCGATCGCATTCCGCGGCCAGTCGGCCTGTTTGACTTTCGGCAGCTTCGCCCGTTCCGGTTTGACGTACGCCCAGTGCTCCTGCCAGGCAGCTCCCGACTGCACCCAGCGTTTGATCAACTCGATCTCTTCCGGTTTGAGTGACTTGCCCGAATCCGCAGGCGGCATCTTGATATCATCGTCTGTTGAGATAATCCGCTCGATCAGGGCACTCTCTTGCAGCTTGCCCGGCACAATTGCAGAGGCAAACGCCCCCGCTTTGGTATCCAGTCGCAGATCGGCCTCGCGATGCTTTTCATCGGGACCGTGACAGAAGAAACAGTTGTTGGACAGAATCGGACGGATATCGCGATTGAAGTCGATGCCCGCTTCGGCCGCAACAGTTTCAGCCGTCGTCGTCGGTTTCGACTTCGGATCTGCCTCGGCAAACAGTGTCAGACAGGTAACGCCAACCGCCAGTACGAGCAGCGCGCTTCGCAGCAAAAGGGAACGCATACTTCATGCCCCGTAGATGATCATCTTACAGCGATGCTGGTGCGTCTCTCAGAAGCCGAACCATGCCATCATGGTCCGGGAGAACAGGTGGGTCCCAGCGAGTGCATCGCTAATACTGATCTTAGAGGCGCCGGATAAGGCCTGTCAAGCAATGTTCGCGTGAACGCCAACTAATTAGCGGGCCTGCAGTTAAATCCGCTTTTTCAGATGAAAAACAGTCAAGCTGCGCAATAAAAAACGCCCCACAGATCTGATCAGGAGAATCGACCTGCAGGGCGTTTCAGTTCAGTTATACATCACCTTACAGTGGACGAACCACCGACAGGCTTCGCCAGTAATCAAACAGCGTTTCCACGGAGAGCACGCCGCCCCCCATGCCGCTCTTGTTGATCCCGGCATAAGGCACGCCATGTGCGAAGACATTATGAGCGTTAATCCAGCTGTTGCCGGCACACATCGCTTCCGCCACACGTGACGCCCTAGACAGATCCGAGGTCCAGACGCTGTTCGCCAGACCGTAGTCGGTCGAGTTGGTCATCTGAATCGCCTGCTCTTCAGTCTTAAACGGAGCCAGGTAAGCCACAGGCCCGAAGATCTCTTCGCGGGCCGCCACGTTATCCAGCGAACCGGCCATCAACGCGGGCTTCACATAGTAACCTTCGTAACCGGGCACCTCAGCAGCGCCCCCTTCGAGCACGCATTCGGCCCCTTCGGCCTGCCCCTTCTCCAGGTAAGACAGCACCCGCTGATGCTGCTTCGCATTGACCACCGGTCCCATCTGGCTGTCTTCATTCAGCTGATAACCGACCTGCACCTTCTTCAGACGATCGACACATTCACTCACAAAGTGATCGTAAATGTTTTCGTCAATCAACCAGCGGGTCGCATCGCAGCAGACCTGACCGGTGTGGAAGGTGATCGCATTCACCAGCTTCTGAGCCGTATCGGGAACATCGACGTCACTGAAGACCACCGCAGCCCCTTTGCCGCCCAGCTCCAGTTTGACGGGCACCAGGTTCGCACCGCAGGACTCCGCCACCAGGCGACCGACTTCGGGCGATCCGGTAAACGACATCCGCTTCAGTTTGGGATTCCCCGACAGCGCCGCTCCCGCAACCGCTCCGTAACCGGGCACAACGTTGATCACGCCATCCGGAATACCAGCTTCTTTCGCCAGGCGAGCCAGGTAGATAGCGGACATCGGCGTATCTTCCGCCGGTTTGATGACCACCGTATTTCCCGCTGCCAGTGCCGGAGCAATCCCCCAGCCGATCAGCAGGAAGGGGAAGTTCCACGGGAAGATAAATCCGCAGGCCCCGTAAGGCTGACGCACGGTCCAGGCTTCGTGCTGAGGAACGGCCAGAACCGATCGTCGCTGCACGTGCTGGGCCAGATCGGCGAAGTACCGCATCGTATCGACGAAGTTCTGCACGTCCCCCTGGGCCTGGGCTTCAATCTTACCGGCGTCCAGCGCTTCAAGCTGGGCAATCATCGGTTTGTGTTTTTCGACGGCGTCCGCCAGACGATGCAGCAGAGCACTGCGTTCGTTTTGAGGCATTTCGGCCCAGCCGGTCTTGCGGAAAGCGGCATCAGCCACATCCACGGCCATGTCGATGTCGCCTGGCTGAAAGCTGAAGACTTCTGCCAGCTGTTTGCCCGATCCCGGATCCGACGTCACGAACGTCTCGCCACCCGCAGATTCGACCTCTTTCCCCCCGACGACTCCCTTCAGTGTCCCCTCTTCCAGAAAGGCTTTGACTTCGGGATACAGTTCACTGGCTGTTGTGGTTGACATCGCGCGCTCCTGTTCAATGTGATGAAGAATCGATTGCGTCGGCCCCCGGCCTTCCCTGTCTTAATAGACTGAAACCGGCGCCGTTCTCTTGCGTTAATAAATCCCCGACGGCCTCCTGCTGCCTCGGTTCATCATAACCGCAATCACACTGAAATGAAAATGTAAAACGCACTCGCGTTTTACAGTTCACGCGAGGGCGCTTAACCGGCTTCTGGATCAGGAAGGTTGTCAGACATCAATCTTTAATCCGCAATTTGTCGCGTTCATAAAACTGGTCGAAACTGTTGATGCCACTATGGATATTCAGGTGGACTTTCACCTTGCCGTCGTCGGCCACTTCCACCACTTTACCAGATTGCCAGTTGACATTCATATGCAGCGCCTGTATGTCATCCCCGGGAGACAGACTCGTCCAACTGGTGACTGCAGAATAACCGGGGGCACTGGCCCCGGCCTGCAGGGACTTTTTCCGCATCTCTGACTGGGCTTCCATCAAGGCAAACCGGGCATCCTGGAATACCTCAGCCATAATCGGACGCAGGCTCGGATTTTTCATGATCCGCTCCGTCTCCTGTTTGATACGAGCATCGAGATCCTTATTCAATGACATGAACCGATCTCTCAATTCCCTGTCTTCTTCCGGGGTGACTTTCTGGCTTTTATCCTTTCTAAGGTCATTAGCTTCCTGCATAGTTTCGGCTATCTGCACAGTCAGGTCCTTCATGCTTTCTCCGGCTGATCGGGCACTGGCTTCGTCTCTGATCGAGGCCAGCAGATCAGCCTGCTCCTCTTTGATCGCGATCACACGATTCAGCAGCCGCTCCTGGGCACTCGGTAGCCCCAATGACTTACCGATCCCCTTCCAGTCCATCATGAAGATCCCGATCAGTAGCACGATCCCCGCCGCGGCGAACAGTCCGATCCTCAGCAGCATAATCTGATTCTTCTTCGAAGATTTTTTCTTTTTTCCACTCGACCCCGAACGCTTCTTGCGCCGGCGGGGCATCTGGGGATCTGATTCGGAGGTGCTCTGGGGACGGCGACGACGACGGCGAGGGGGCTGGGTACTCACGGCAGGTAACCTGACATCAGGAGGAACTATGAACTGAAAGTGACATGTTAGCGCACCCTCAGTATATACGCCCGTTACCTCTCGTCAATCATTGAAATGATCCACGTTGATTCAATTCACACTTTAATCACACAACCAGAACTCACTTCCCGCCCACAATCTGCACCTGTGCCGGAGAGTCTTTTGCGTCCTCGACCTCCAGTCGCAGCACATCCCGTTCTGGCAGCAGTTCGACCGCAAACGTCAGAGTGTTGATGCCCTTCTGGAGTTCGACTTCGGTTTCCGGCTGGAGGGCAACCGGCTTTTCACCGATCCACAGCTTCAATCCATCGACCGAGTTCAATTTCAGAACCGCTTTGCCGGCCGTTGTGGCATCCAGTTCACAGCGGAGAAACGCGGCGCCGCGGGCCCGCTTCGAAACGTGCAATCTACCGATCTCTTCCAGTTGGTCGAGGGGCAGATTCCCATCCACGCGGCTGTAAGCCGGCTCCCAGACAAACGCCGGGTTGTCGGTCGCCGCGGTCGCATGTCGCGTTCTGCGGATCGCGTTCATCGCTTCGGGAGTATTCTTCATCACCCGCCAGCGACGTACCACGCGATCTTTGCCAATCGTATACGCGTCCGTTTTACCCAGTTCCGACAGGAAGCGAACCAGGTCCACCAGTTCCTGACGCGTCAGCTTGTCCAGAAGCCCTACGGGCATCAATGACGCCGCCGGCGTTTCATCGTCGATCTGATCCAGGGGAACATTCATCAGGTTGTCGTTGGCATCCCGCAGGACCAGCTGGCTGTCAGTCCGTCGCACCAGGACGCCCGAGTGGACCTTCCCCTGCACGGTGACGACCGTCACGGCATTGTAGTTCTCTTTGACCGCTTTATTCGGATCGAGTAGTGAATCGACAATGTAATCCGGCTGAGAGCTTCCTCCCAGGCTGATGATATCGGGACCGACCTTACCGCCGGCACCACCAATCGCGTGACATTTCAGACAAGACAGGTTCTCGCGGCGGAAAATCGCTTCCCCGCGTTGTGGATTTCCACTGGTCCGTACTTCCTTGATGAGTTGTGCCATCTCTTCCGGTGAGAGCTTAACCGGCTGCGGTGCGCCACTGCTGGACAGCCCCCCTGCAGTGGCAATCGCTTTCTCCAGGTTCGGGTTCCCCCGACCGGACGACTGCACCAGGCGGCTCAGTTGAATCGCAGCATCCTTGGAGATCGTTTTTCCTTTCAGAGCATTCACCAGAACACCCACGCCCCCCTTCCGCTGCAGGAAGATATTTGCCACAGCCGACAGCTGCGCGGGAGCAGCATCGCCGTTCATCAGGCTCACTGCCTGCGCTGCAGCCTGTTTGACATTCACTTCCGCCAGCGCCGCGATGGCAGCAATCCGCAGATCCACTGAGGGATCTTTCTGGCTCAGATTAAGTAACAGCGTCTGGTTTTCCTTGCCGCCCAGGCGTGCCAGTGCGAACAGACTCGTGTTGCGCAGCCCAGCCTGTGTTTTTCCTGATTCAGCCAGTTCGCGAATCGGGGTCTGCAATGATTCGATCTTCCACAAACCGGCACAATCGATGGCGGCCTGCTGCACAGCGGTATCTTTTGAACCGAACAACAGCTGCAGTTCTCCGAGATTCCCTGCAGGGCGGACTTTCCGGGTCTGGAATGCCTGGGCCAGTGCCCGCAGGATCGCGGCCTGCTGAGCCGGTTTCGTTTTCGCATCCAGGGCGTGGGCAAACAGCTGTTGCAGGTCCTTGTCATTCCCGAACTTCGCCATCAGATTCAGACTGCTCTGCAGCTGACTGTCCGGCATCTGTCCCTGTTTAATCAGCTTTGTGATCACGGGAGTCACTTCGGGAGAATTGATCGCTGTCAGGGCAAAGGTCAGCTTCCGCGGATCTTTCTGCAGACCGGATTTTCCTTCCAGCACCTGCGGCAGCCAGATCTCACGAGTCTCGCGGGTGGTCAGCCAGAGTGCATAATCCAGAAACTCATCCACAGGATGATCGAGTGCCTGGTACGCATCGTTGAGCACACCGGGCTGATCGTAGGCAGAGAGTGCCCGTACCGCTTCCAGCCTGACCCGGGGATGCTTGTCATTCGCCAGGGGTGCGATCAAAGCGTAGGTGTCAGGCACTTCGTCTTTCCATTCCTTCGCCATACGAACTGCGGCTGCCCGGGCACGCCCGTCTTTCGCCTGCAGACAGGCCTTGAGCAACTCAGGCTGCGGGCTGCTGATGCACTCGGCAACCCAGAGACCTTCCAGACGATTGTGTTCATACTGAGGGTCCTGCGGATCGAGCTTGCTCAGCCAGGTTTTCAGTTCCCCTTCGACTTTCGCACGGCCCCGTTCCCGCAGCACATTCTTGGCATTCTGACGGGTCCACTCTTCCGGTGCTTTGAGATACTCGAGCAGTTCCTCAGTCGAGGCGCCTACCAGGTTCGGACGGGGCAGCGTCGGCTTGCCTTTGTAAGTCACGCGCCAGATACGACCATGCGTATGATCGCGACGCGGATCGCGGAAGTCGACTTCACCATGTTGAATGATCGGGTTGTACCAGTCGGCAATGTAGATCGCACCGTCGGGTCCCATCTTGACGTCAATCGGACGGAACGCGACGTGATCAGTTTTAATCAGCTCGACCTGTTCGCGCGAAACATAGCCCGATTCACTTTCCGTCACCACAAACCGGCAGACGCGATGCCCGCGGAAGTCGTTAGTGATCATATTTCCCTGCCAGTCCTCGGGGAGGTGGCGTCCACTCAGAATTTCCAGGCCACAATGTTTGGGACTGCCGGGATTGAGACCTTTCAGAATTCGATCCATGCCGACCGCCGTCACAAACGCAGCGCCGGGAAACGTGTAGTTGATCCCTTCACCATAAGCACCGTCGGTACAGAACGACTGTCCCCAGCGATCAAAGTGATGTCCCCAGCTGTTGACCATCCCCCGTATGACCACTTCCAGGTCCATCGACTCCGGGCGGTACTTCCAGATGCCGCCACCATTGAGGCGACGCACACCGTAAGGCGTTTCAATGTGACTGTGAATATAAATTGACTGATTGAAATACAGGTGTCCGCCCGGCCCATAGCGGAGGGTGTGCAGAATGTGGTGTGTGTCTTCGGTACCGAAACCGGTCAGCTCGGTTTTGCGGACATCCGCCTTGTCGTCTCCGTCTGTGTCTTTCAGGTGCAGCAGTTCGGTGCTGTTGCCGACATAAGCACCGCCGTCGCCCGGCATCACGGCCGTGGGGATCAGCAGGCCGTCAGCGAACACGGTCGTCTTATCTGCAACGCCGTCTCCATCTTTATCTTCAACGACCAGAATCTTGTCGTTGGCCTTTTCACCCGGTTTGATATGCGGATAGATTTCCGATGAAGCAATCCAGAGCCGTCCCTGCGGATCAAAGTTCATCTGAATCGGTTTGGCGATCTGCGGATCGGCGGCATACAGGTTCACTTCAAACCCTTCCGCGACTTTGAACGACTTGCGCTCCAGTTCCGGATCGGGGGGCGGAATATCGGTCAGATCCCGTTGCGCCCAGGCGAGGGAACCGGTCAACAGGGTCAGCAGACAGGCAAAACAGACGACAATGCGAGGCAGAAATAGTGCGGCTGATTTTATCACAGAATCGATCCTTTAGAGATCAGATGAATCAAATAAGAAAAACAGAAGACAGAGAGTTCAAGCAGCTACTGGGAGACCAGACTGTGTATCTCCGCTTCGTTCTTCTCAATCAGAGGAATGAACTGCGGCAGTTCTTTGGCATTCTGCCCCTGCTCATGTTTGCGGAACCCCAGCAGATAAGTAATATTCTGCGGGCGCCAGTTGTAGAAATACTGGCGGTTCTTCTCAAAGGTTAAATCACGCACCTGCTGATCGACGTCACGCGTGAGTGTGACAGGCTGTAATCCCAGGTCGGCCGCGATAATCTCGGCTGCCTTCTGGTAACCCGCATCTGTCAGGTGGATACTGTTCGTCGTCCACTTCAGTCCCGAATCACCGGCTGGTTCAGGGATCAACTGATTGTACAGATCGACAAAATAATAATTGCCTTTGTGAGCGATCTGCTGCAAAGACTCAGCATAAGCCTTGAGATCCCGATTGTGTTCGGCCGGATCGGGCAGAGGTGCTCCCTGGTTTTCGTAACGATGGGGAGAGACGATGAGAATCTTCGCTTCAGTGGACTTCAGATCGGTCAGCAGTTTATGCAGCTGATTCTCGAAAGCGGGCAGCCCCTTTTCACCGGCGAATGCTTCATTGCCGCCATAGCCCAGCACGATCAATGTTGGTTTGAGTTCTTCAATCTGCTTGATCATCCGCTGGTAACCGACAGCCGGGGGATCAAAGATACCGCGTGAATCGGCCCAGACAGTGTCACCACTCCAGCCCAGGTTCCGGAAAGAGAGTTTCGCTTCCGGAAAGCTGCGTAAAAACACGCTTTCCCAGCGACCGAATTTCTGGGACCGCTCGATCATGGTATTACCCAGGAAGATCACGCGATCACCTGATTTCAGTTTCAATGGGGGCGGGGCTGCAGCAGCCACTTGTGTTATCAGGCAGATACAGAGGAGCAGGCAGGGAATGAGTCGCTGTTTCACGGAGTACCTCGATCGATGCTAAGGGGTCAATATATTTATTACGTTAAAATAGCAGCATCCGCGGGGTACGGCAAATCAGGAATCTCGGATTTTAAACGGGATTCTGCAATCTCAGAGCAGCTGAGAGAGGGATCTTTTATTAGCTTTGTAAATTATCAGCAGCAACTCTGTATTCAGGATTTAAGTGAAAAATCCGGATCATCGTCACCATCCCAGGCGCGAGTGGTGAACACAGTCGTACCGGGATCGCCGGCAGGTTGGGTCGACTCGAAATAGTCGGTTTCAACTTCTTCGATCCAGAGCCGCAGTTCGTTTTCATAATCACTCGGCAGATCACTTTTCACCAGCAGTCGATGAAATTCCGCGGCACCATCTTCTCCCAACTCAGCTGCTTCCGCACTGGGAAACCGTTCCGCAGGATCGGGATGCACGAGACGGTGAATGAGCTTCATCAGTGGTTCACTCAACGCGAACTCCTCCGCCGGAAACCATTGGGGCAACTGCTGCAGAATATTCTGTTTCGCTTTGACCAGCTGAGCGTACTTGAGATTCGCAAACGGCTGAAAACCGGTGATGACTTCAATCAGAATGTAACCCAGGCTGGCCAGATCGGATTGGGCGGTCGCCCGATTCCCGGAGAGTACTTCAGGAGCCGCATACGTAGGCGTACAGGCATGATTCTCCGGGAGATTATTTAAATCGATGGCGGATCCGATATCGATGATCTTGGCGTTCCCGCTCCGTTTGAGCATGATGTTCGCCGGTTTCATATCGCAGTGAATAATTTCATTGCGATGCAGGGCAGCGAGTGCAGCCAGACACTCGCGGAGAATAGCCACCGCGACACCCGGCTTGAGCCGCGGCTGCTGCACACCACGCGTAAAGACATTGTTATTCAATGTCCTCCAGCGACGACGGGTGACCTGTTCCCGAATCTGTTTGAACGTGGCAGGAGTGAGCAGGCTCCGCAAGTCGTAGCCATCGACCCACTCCATCTCCATGATATAAATTTCGTTCCGCTTCACGAAATTCTGCACGGCAACCAGGTGATTTTCCTGAACGCGTGCCACGCGTGCGGCGACCTGTGACAAACGAGCCATTTCGCTCTGATAGGCAGTACAGTCGGCATACCGTTTGGGCGAAAAGAGCTTGAGAGCCACTGGAATGCTGAACCCGTCTGCACCTTCGCGTGCGCTCAGGTAAACGACACCCTGTCCGCCAACACCCAGGCAGCGTGAGAACTGGCGCTGGTTCTGCCACTCGAGACAATTATTGTCGAGTAACTGTCGATACTGTTTCTCCAGTTCAGAGATCGTTGCGGATTTTGCAGAATCTTGATCGGTCAATGGAAATCCAGATAGTCAGAGAAAGGAGGGCTTTCCCGTTTCCTCATGATGAGGGAAAACGTCCACAGTGAACTAAACCCTGATTGTAGTCGGTCACTGATTATTTGATATCGCCAAAAAATAGTTTTCTGACGAGGAATAAAAAAAATGTTGCTTTTTAGATTCGAACTGATAAACAATAGAGGTGCAGGGAACATTGAAATCATGTTGGTTTCGGTACTGTCGCCGCGCATGACGCATCAATTTCTGATTGAACTTTGTGACTGACAGGAAACCCACGACCGGGTTCAAACTGCTGCTGAAACCGGTTCTCGATTTCAACCGTTTTAAGAATTGTTCAAGGAGCAGGACAATGATTGCAACCATAAAAAATTCCTTAACCCCGCAATCGATTTCTCAAATCATTGAAGATGTCAGCACTCCCCTGGAGACCGGTGACGGATGCTGGAAAGTGGAGTACCACAAACGCATCCTGTTTTTAATCGTCGATGAGATCCACGACCGGGTCCGTATCATGACGCCGATCATCAAAGAAGAGGATCTGGACGAAGAGGACCTCTGGGACGTAATGGAAGCCAATTTCGACCGTTCCCTCGACGCGCGTTACGCCATCGGCGACGGTGTGCTCTGGTCCCTGTTCCTGCACCCCCTGACCGACCTGAGTCGCAATCTGTTTATGGATGGACTGGACCAGGTGGTCTCACTTGCCAATAACTTCGGCGGTTCCTTCTGCAGCAGCGATATCGTCTTCGGCTCAGAATAGCAGACCGCCACCGCGCTCAGTCATCCCGGTCGATAATCACGGTGCAATCCGGGAGGCTCTCCAGAAACTTCTGACCATAACGCTTGGTCCGCACCCGCGGGTCCAGAATTACGACCTGCCCCTGATCGTTGGCAGTCCGAATCAGACGACCGAATCCCTGCTTCAGCTTAATGATCGCCTCCGGAATCTGATAATCCATGAACGGATTCCCTCCCCGATTCCGAATCGCTTCGACCCGGGCTTCCAATAAAGGATGATCGGGCACACTGAAAGGCAGCTTGGTGATAATCACATTGGTCAACGCATCGCCGGGCACGTCGATCCCCTGCCAGAAACTGTCGGTCCCGAACAGCACGCCACGGGGATTATTTCGGAACCGCTCCAGCATCAGCGAGCGGGGCAATCCTTCCCCCTGCAGATACAAAGCCAGGTTGTGGTCCTGCAGCCAGCCTGAAATCTGGTCGGCACAATTCTTCATCATCTTGTAGCTGGTAAACAGCGCGAAGGCGTGGCCGTCGGTCTGTTCGAGATACTGTTTCAGCTTCTCGGTCACCGCACGCTCATACTCCGCCGGCGCTTCCCCGGGATCCGGCATCGGGTCGGGCAGAATCAGTCGCACCTGCTCCCGATAATCGAAGGGGCTTCCCAGCTTCAGTTCTTCGCATTGATTGAGTCCCAGCCGCGATCGCGTAAAACTGAAATCCTGATCGCCGACCGCCAGGGTGGCACTCGTCAGAATCACCGTCTGAGCCTGGTTGAACAGTTCATCCCGCAACACCGGTCCCACGTCGATGGGCGCATTGACCATCTTGATGCGCTGGTTGCGTCCGCGAGAGACTTCCACCCAGTAGACCGAATCGGCATCGGCCTGCTGCGTGAGCCAGCTCTGTAAGCCATCACCCAGTGCGGAACAGCGTTCGGCGGCCGACTGCAGTTCGATCTTTTCTTCTTCGCTGTTCAAACGGAATGCGTATTCTGAAATCTGGGCAGCCAGCAGTTTCATTTCGTGGGTGACCGTATTTTCGACCGGCGGCAACTGACGAATGCGACGGTTGGCCAGCCCCTGTCGGGACTGCCACTCCAGCAGATGATCGAACAGGTCCTCGACCATGAACCGCAACCGCATCACATGCTGCTGGCAGTCGACCAGGTTGTGATGCATCAACAGGCCCTTCTGGGTCCGGTCGTTATACAGCTTGCTGAACAGGTAATCGAACTGACTGTTGGTAATCGAAAGCCCCAGGTGGTCCCCCGCGACCGCCTCGATGGTGTGGGCTTCGTCCAGAATTACCGTATCGTAATCGGGGAGAATGCTGCTCCCCTCCCGGCGGATCGCCAGGTCTGAGAAAAAGAGGGCATGATTCACCACCAGTACATCCGCATTCCAGACGCGGCGGCGGGCACGGTAATAAAAGCATTCATTGTAAGTCGCACACCGTTTGCCCAGGCAGTTGCCGTGTTCGCTCTGAATCTCGTCCCAGATTTTGGGATGCGGACGAAAATCCAGGTCAGACCGGCTGCCATCGCTTGTCTTGCGGGACCATTGCGCGATCTGATCGAGTTGACTCAGTTCTTCTTCATTCGAGAACGTATTCCCGGCCCGCTCAACGGTCCCTTTCAGTCGACGCAGGCTGATGTAATTCGACCGCCCCTTAACCAGCACCGCAGAGAACTCTACCGGGAGCACGGCGTTCAGGAACGGGATATCGCGATTGATCAACTGTTCCTGCAGACTGATCGTATTGGTAGAGACAATCAGCCGTTTACGGTCTTTGCCCGTACGGGTCTCGTTCTGTCGGCAGGTCTCCAGGATCGCGGGCACGAGGTATGCAAAGCTTTTGCCCACCCCGGTTCCCGCTTCCACCAGCAGGTGATGCTTCTCTTCCATCGCCCGTACGACGGCTTCGGCCATCTCCAGTTGCTCGGGGCGTTCCTCGTAATGGTCGAGCCGCCGGGCAACTTTGCCGTCCTTGCCGAGAATGGATAATACATCAGTAGTCAAAGCGGACCTCATCCGGTGAGTGGTTGAACGTGAGAGCGGAACATCCTGTTGGTGCGTGGCTCTGTCTCTGTTTTATGATTTGCGGCGGAAGCAGACAACGCACATGTCGTCCTTCTGCATCGAATCCTTGCGGAACGACTCCACATCCGAGAGCAGTCCCTTGACGAGGGGCTCGACTTCTTCAGGCGCCGATTTGAGATACTTGACCAGTCGATCCCGGTGATAGAGACGGTTCTTCTGGTCCATGGCCTCGGTCACACCATCGGTATACAACAGGAGTGTATCCCCTTTTTCCAGCGTGATCGTTTCCACATGAAACGTTTGCGTCTTCATCACGCCCAGCGGCATGCCTGACTTTTCCTGAGCCACCTGCTTCACGGTTCCGTCGGACGTCCGTCGCAACAGCGGCGCCATATGACCGGCGTTGACAATTGAAACCGTATGCTTCTTCGGATCCAGTACCGCCAGAATGAATGTAATGAACCGCAGGCCCACACCACTGGAAGCGATTTCTGCATTCAGTTCGGCCAGTGCCTTGTCCGCTGCATTTCGGGATAGCACATGATAGCGGGCCGAGGCATACAGGCGGGCCATCAGAATGGCAGCCGGAACCCCCTTGCCGGCGACATCTCCCAGCGTCACCGCCAGTTTTCCGCCGGGCAGTTCGATGTAGTCGAAGTAATCGCCGCCGACACTCTGGGCTGATTCATAAAAATCAAAGAACTCGTATTCTTTGTACTTCGGTCGATTGTGTGGCAGTAACCCCAGCTGGATCTGGTGGGCGAACTCCAGGTCCCGTTCGATGTCCCGCTGCCGGACCAGGTCTTCGTGCAGCTTTGCATTGTCAACTGCAAGGCTTGCCTGCTGGGCAATCGCCACCATGACGTCCAGATCGTCCTTGTTGAACTGCTGACCGATATCGCGGGTCGCGATCTGAATCACGCCGAGCACATCCCCGGCCTGCGACATCAAAGGCACACACATCATGGAACGGATGCGAAGCGACGTGATGCTCTCGCTCATTTTGAAGCGATCATCTTCGACCGCGTCGGCACTCAGGATGGCCGAACCGCTCATGATCGCCTGGCGGACGATCGTCGTGCTGATGCGAATCGAATCTTCGTCTTCGCGACGACGGGCCTTCGTTGCTTTGACAATCAGCTTTTTGCGTTCCGGACTCTGCAGCATGATAAAGCCCTGGTCCGCCTGGGCAAATATCTTGAACAAACCGTCCAGGATACGCGGCAGTACGTCGTCCAGTTTCAAAGCCCGGCTGAGAATCTGGCTGATCTCCAGTACCGCGTGCAGTTTGACTTCGGGTTTGACGCTGATCCGCAGCTGGCTGCTCGTATTCAGATCCAGCTGGCTGATGATCGAGGACCCGTCGAGAACACCTTCCGTCGTGCCATCATCAAGGGCCAGCTGCTGGTTTTCTTTCAGCGACCGATTGGTGACTTCGAGTGTCTGCTGGATAGCCGAATCGATAAAATCGGGAGACGGTTCATAATCGACGAGGAACTGCATCTGGATATCGCAGATGCTGATCGTATCGTTCTCGTGCAGTTCGGTCCGACCTTCGATGACCGTGCCGTTGAGCAGAGTGCCGTTGCGGCTGTGCAGGTCTTCCAGGTAGTAGAAACCGTGGCTTTCCAGAATCTGGGCGTGGTAGCGGCTGACGGCGACATTATCGAGGACGATCTCACAATTGGGATGTCGCCCCATTATCACCCGTTCTCCGCTCAGCTCGATGATCTGTTCGGGAACTTTCCCTTTAAGTATCTGTAAAATCGCCACAGCTGTGCCCGACTCTGCTGAAATAGAACTGGTATTCTGGATTGGTTTGAGCAGGAAATCCGAACCGGATTCACACTCGAACGTTGGTTGAGCTGCATTATAGAGTATCTGTCCAGAAATGACATCTCTACGGGAAACCGGATCGTCCGGTAATTAAAGATCCTTTCCGAAATGGGCGAGCGCAACGAGTCTGACTCAGGGATTGAGCAGTTCTTCACCTTCGTTATTCATCTGTTCGAACAGCTTCCGGTAATCATCATTCTGGGTAACGCCGGGAGCACTCTGGTTGCGGGTCAGGGTCAGATAAGCAATCTCAAACATTTCCCGGTCCAGATCATCCAGATGATCGCGAACGTGATTTTCCCAGGTGTTTTGTGAGTTGATGGGGTTCCCTTCCAGACTTTCCAGAGCCATAAGTCCGGCGTAGCCATTCGTCTGATAACGGGCCTGACCGGAAGCCATCAGTTCCTCAAAAATCGGCCGGGCTTCGGCATACCGCCCCCCCTTGAGCATTAACAGGCCCAGCCGAATCTGTGCCAGTGGCTTGTAGATTTCATTCTCCGGATAATACTCAATCACCGCTTTCCAGCCATCTTCGCTGTTGATGTTATCCTTCATCCGCATGGCCCGCAGATACTGCAGCATGGCGGAGGACTCTTTACCAATCGCCACCGCAGAACCACTGGCCTGGCCCTCAGCATTAACAACAGGCGCGTCCAGGGGATTCCCGGGGCGATTCACCCAGCCCACGGCGGCGGCAACGCCTCCCAGACAGAGTGAAGCCAGCACAAACGTGGCAATTTGTTTCTGTAACCCCTGATTTCCCTGAAACGGCAGTCGGGACCGCCAGTCGCGTGTTTCGCTGCCGGAGGACTGCTCCGGAATCTTGCGGATTTCCTGCATCAGCTCGGTGGCGTTGGCCGGACGTTTGTTCGGATCTTTCTCCATCATACGATGCACGAGATCGCAGAGCTCTTCCGGCAGGTCGGGCCGGCGTTTCTTCAGGGATGGAGCTGCTTCATTCAGATGCTTCACGGCAATCGAAAGGGCCGTTTCCCCGTGAAAGGGGGGCCGACCACAGATCAAATGGTAACAGGTCACGCCCAGCGAATAGATATCGCTCCGCTGGTCGAGTGCCTTGCCGTTGACCTGCTCCGGACTCATATACAGCGGCGTCCCCATCGTGGTGCCGACCTGGGTCAGATGGACCCGCTCGTCAGACTGGGCAATCTGGGCCAGTCCGAAATCGGCTACCTTGATCAGCTTGCGGGACGTGATCATGATGTTCTCGGGTTTGATATCCCGATGCACGATCCCCTTCTCCGCAGCGGCATGCAGGGCCGCGGTCACCTGTCGCATGATTTTGAGGATCAACGCACAATCGGGAGGGGCGTTACGGGCCAGGTATTCCTTGAGATTGATCCCCCGCACGTATTCCTGGGCGATATAATGCGTTCCCTCGAAATCGCCCGTCATATAAACCTGGACGATATTCGGGTGGGTGAGCCCCGCGGCCGCTTTCGCCTCGCGTTCGAAGCGCCTGATGTGGGTCTCATCACTCATCAGTTCGCTGTGCATCACCTTGATGGCTGCTTCGCGTTTGAGAGAGACCTGTTCAGCCAGATAGACAGTAGCCATTCCCCCCTGCCCGAGGCGGCGCAGGATTTTGAAATCACCCAGCTGCCTGCCGACAAGATTGACCGATTCAATCTGCTTTTTACCCGTTTGAGGCGTCGTCCCCGGTTGATAAACCGTGTCCTCACTCAGATCGGAGTCGTCAAGGTGCGCAAGCGGGGCGGATTCCCCTCCCTGCAGTTCAGCAGAGCGGGGAGAAGACTTTTCGCGTGCGGATCCGGCGGGAGCCCCAGGACCGTTTTTCTGCGGTTGATCGGAAGGCATAAGTCGTTGTCAGGCAGTATCGTAAGTCTATTCGGAAGGGAATGAGAGTCTCACACTCTCTCCATGATAGAGGTGATACCCTTTCAGGTATAGAGAAAGTTTTTATTTGTACAAAAAAACTTCCCCCGGCCCTGCCAACGACCTGCTTCCGGTCGGATTATTCAGCCCTTGCGGTCTGCCAGCCGATTCAGAATTTCCGCCCCGGCCTCCAGAACCGGATTTTCCTGGGCATAGGAGATCCGGAAATGCGTATCCTGATTACTGAACACATTGCCCGGTATGATCAGCAGGTTGTTCTTGATCGCTTCGGTGCAGAATTCGGTCCCCGTTCCCCATGGCGCTTTGACGAACATGTAGAACGCCCCCTGGGCACCGGCGATTTCGAACCGGTCCGAGAGCAGATCCCGCATCAGGTCCCGCTTTTCCTTATATTCTTCCACGCGTCCCGAAATGTCGTAGTCCAGCGCCGCCAGTCCAGCCCACTGCACCGGATGCGGGGCACAGACGAACGTGTACTGCTGCAGCTTGATCATCTGCTGCGTCACGGCTTTGGGACCATGCACGAAGCCCAGCCGATGGCCGGTCATCGAATGCGACTTACTCATTCCGTCGATTACGATCACCTTCTCGTTATAAGCAGCCGGGCTCACAAAAGGATCGTCATAACAGAAGGAACGGTAGATCTCGTCGCTGACCAGCGCGATGTTTTTTTCCGCCGCCAGTTCCGCCAGGGCCCGCACTTCCTCTTCCGAGGCCACGTGTCCGGTCGGATTGCTCGGGCTGTTGAACAGGATCAGCTTCGTCTTGTCGGTGATCGCGGCCCGGACTTTTTCCACGTCGATCTTGAAATCCGGGTAAGTCTCTACAAACACCGGTTTGCCCCCCACCACGCGGGTCAGATGCGTATACATCACGAAGTAAGGATCGAACACAATGACTTCATCGCCCGGGTTGACCAGGGCATTCAACACCAGCATCAATGCACCACTGGTGCCGCTGGAAATAAAGACCTGGCGATCCTCATGATGATACATCTCATCCACCCGCGACTGGATCTTTTCGATCAGCGGGGCGATCCCCTGTGTCTGGCTGTAAGCGTTTTTCCCATCCCGGACTGCCTGGCAGAGCGCGTCTTTGATCTCATCGGGAGTATCAAAGTGGGGCTGCCCGATGCTCAGGTTGATCGGATTTTTCATGTTCGCCGCCAGGTCAAACACCTTGCGAATTCCGGAGGCGTCAATCAGGTGCATCCGGTCGGCTATCCATTCTTCACTCATGGGAGTCTCATTCTATGATTAAAAAAGCAGATTCAAGAGGATCTGAAATGTTGGTCCGTCGCCATTATAGCTCATTTGTCTTGAGAATATAGCAAACGGCTCAGGAAGTCGTCGGCACATGTTTGGAGAGAAAATACAGGCCTGCATAAATCCGGGCATCGAGCAGACAGCCGCGTGCTTCGGCCGCTTTAAGCCAATCTTCAACTTCTGCAAACGGCACGGAATGGACGGTGATTTTCTCCGATTCATCGCCGCCCCCCTCCGCGACCTGCTCCAGATCGAGGGCCAGGAAAAAATGAACCGCTTCGTCCGTCAAACCGGCCGAAGAGACCGTTGATCCAAGTGAAATGATTCGCCCCGCTGCATAACCGGTCTCTTCTTCCAGTTCCCGGAGTGCCGCGGTTTCCAGCAGTTCGTCCTCCTGACCTGCGATGTCACCCGCCAGTCCCGCCGGGAATTCAATCACCGGGGAATTCACAGGGGGACGAAACTGTTCGATCAGAATCACCCGGTAATCCCGGGTCAACGGGAACAGGCAGACCACTCCTGACGCATTGGCACGTTGCACAAATTCCCAGCGTCCCCGCTTGATCAACCTCAAAAAACGGGTTTCGATCAAAGTCTGGTCGGTCTCACTCATACTGATTTGTTCTTTCTGCTCTCCAGCCTGAATCTCTGTGAACACGCGCGGGTTTCTTGAGGGGAACCCGAGCATTCTCATGGATAACGATTGATCTGTTTCCTCAAATTTCTGAGAATAAACAGACTCACGTTGATTCCAGTATACCAATCCCGAGGTACCTGTTTGATGCTCAACAGACGACAAAGGTTCGCTTCCCTGTCCCGGCCGTGTGTGCTCCCGATTGTAGGAGTCGCGCCCGCTTTTTTCCACAGTCCCGCAACCCGGGGCTGATCGGAACAGGAAGCCTGGTCCCACAGCGCATAGCTGACAGGGACTGGTGACCATTTCGTCTATTCTGACCATCAATCCACTTCCGCCAGCCAGGAACCTCAATCCGTTTCACTTTCGATCAGGAAACACCTATGAAACAGCTCGCCCTTGCCCTGCTCTCTGTACTCTTCGTACAGATCACTCTTTCTGCTGAGGAATCTGTCATCGATAAGTCATCCCCGCTGGAGACGATTGCGACCGAATTCGAGCTCGCCGATGGTCCTGCCTGGGATGGACGCGGCACGCTCTACTTCCCCGATGTTAAAGCAGGCAAGCTGTATCGCTATCAGCCCCGCACCGGTAAAGTCCAGGTCTTCCTGAACGACGCCGGCCGGATCAGCGCGAGCTTTTATGATCATGGCAAACTCTACCTCTCAGATAACGGCAACAGCCAGATCTCAGTTCTGGAAGGCAAACAGAAGAAACGCATCAATGGTCAGCCGAATGATGTCAAGCCGCCCCGTCGCCCGAACGATTTGGTCGTCGATCAGACCGGTGGCATCTACTACACACTCACCGGCTCGGGGGAAGTCATCTGGATTTCACCGGAAGGCAAACAGTCGGTCGCCATCAAAGAAATCAAAACTCCTAACGGTATCACCCTCTCTCCCGATGGTCAGACACTCTATGTCGCTGCATACGTCCCCAAAGAGATCTGGGCTTACGATGTAACCAAGCCGGGCGAAGTCAAAAACGGACGCCTGTTTGCCAAAATGAACGATGGCCCCGACAAGGGTGCCGACGGGATGACCATCGACCGCGCCGGAAACGTGTACTGTGCCGGTGCTGCCGACATCTGGATCTGGAATCCCGAGGGCAAACTGCTCGGAAAAATCCACACGCCCACCCGCCCTATCAACTGCACTTTCGGCGATCAGGACATGCGGTCGCTCTACATCACCGGCTTTGGGGGACTCTATCGTCAGCGCATGAACGCCTATGGCTGCATGCCCGAACCGGAAGTTTCGGCCAATAGCGGTAACCGCCCCTCCACGGTCGTACCAGATTCAGTCACGCCTCACCTGAATGTGGTCTACGGTCAGGCCGGACCGCGTAAACTGCTCGCAGATATTTTTGTGCCCCAGACCGGTAAAGGTCCTTTTCCCGCAGTCGTTGTCGTGCACGGCGGTGGCTGGCTCAACGGTGATAAAACCAAGTTCCGGGCCCTGGCGATCGCCCTGGCTGAACGGGGTTATGTCACGATGGCCGTCGGTTATCGACTGGGACATGAAGCAAAGTTCCCGGCTGGAATTCAGGACTGTAATGCTGCCGTCCGTTTTCTCAGAGCGGAAGCCGCTAAATACCATGTCAATCCTCAGCAGATCGGTGCCGTCGGCGGTTCTGCAGGCGGACATCTGGTCGGGCTGATGGCAGCGGCACCGCACGTCAAAGCGCTCCAGGGCGATGCCGGCTATGCTGACCGGTCTTCTCAATTACAGGCCGCCATCGTGATGGCAGGACCGATGATGATGGCCTCCGGTTCCGTTGCCGAGCGTTCGCGCAAGGACCCAAAGAAATCCAATTCGAATCAGTGGCTGGGCAAAACGATTGATGAAGCACCCGAGCTTTACGAACTCAGCGATGCCTACCTGCATCTTTCCCGGCAGACACCACCACTGCTGTTTATGACCGGGGAGTTTGACAACCCCGAGCGCAACGCTCCCTCACGGGAAAAGCTCAAAACAGCCGGGGTACCGACGGGCATTAAGGTCTACCCCAAGGGTAAGCACGGCTGCTGGAACCAGCATCCCTGGTTCAATGACATGGTCGCCGATATGGACCAGTTCTTCCAGCAGCATCTGCAGCAGTAATCAGTTCGAGCGAATAGAAGGAGAGAACAGGTAAACGTTATTTGTTCTCTTCTTCATCGTCTTCGTCGAATTCATACTCATCGTCGGCAAAGTCGAACTCGCTGTCAGCCGCATCGTCGAATTCACTGTCACTGAAGTCGTCCATTTCGTCGACTTCCATATCATCCCCCGAGGCCATCAGGTCATCGTCGTCATCAGCGAATTCGTCTGCTTCAAACTCGTCTGAGATTTCGGCTCCGGAATCAGATACCAGTTCTTCGTCGTCTTCCTCTTCATCAACCAGATCCGACTCTGCATCGTCCTTCGCTTTGCTCTTCGACTTACCTGCCCCCTTGGGTCCGAAGATCAGGGCACCGACGGGCATCAGCGTCAGCATGGCACTCATCAGCAGTGTCAGGCCGGCCACTCCCAGCAGTGTCGTCGACATGGCTTCCGCATGATTCAGAAATGCCATCACCAGCATGTACGTTAACAAAGCACCGGGAATTGCGGCTATCAATGACATCAAAGGGAGTTGAAGTTTCGACACAATCGCTGTTCCTGAAAGGGGCATATTCAAATGCAGAAAATCAAACGCGCCGTACCCGCCACTGTCTGATACAGGCAGGCACCGCACTGTGATACTATCGTAAAGAGGCTTTCGACGGTTTTTCAAGCCTCGATTTTAAAATGTTCTCTTTAAATATAGAGTCCCGTTTGACGGCATTACCCGTTTACTGCTATTGATGATCTATCGCTGCCGCATTTGATCGTTGCGGCGGGAATAATCAGTACGATCCCCCTAACCTGTACCAGAACCATTGATCAGCAGTCAGACGAGAAGCCGGATGTCGAAAACCAAGTGGAACCAGTTAAACCGGAACATCACCAATTGCGACCTCTGCGATCGTCTGCGGACCCATTGTCTGAAAATCGCGGCTGAAAAACGGAAAGCTTTTCTCGACTGGGACTACTGGGGTAAACCGGTCCCCAATTTCGGTGATTCACAGGCCGAGCTGCTGATTGTGGGCCTGGCCCCCGCAGCCCATGGTGCCAACCGGACCGGCCGCATGTTTACCGGCGATCGCAGTGGGGACTGGCTGTACCGCGCCCTGCATAAAGCAGGCTTTGCGACGCAGCCCGAAGCGGTCAGCAGTGATGACGGACTGGAACTGATCAACTGCGCGATCACAGCCACCTGCCACTGTGCGCCTCCCGCGAATAAACCGACGCGCGAAGAGATTGAAAACTGTCACCCCTGGCTGGAACAGACGGTCGACATGCTACCCGTCAAAGTCTTTCTCGCTCTGGGACAGATCGGCTGGAAAGCGGTCCTCGACTTCAAAAAACGCCAGGACAGACTGCCAGGCAAACGACCTGCCTTCGGACACGGAGCCGCGTACCAGTTTCCCGATGGTCACTGGCTCGTCGGCAGTTATCATCCCAGCCAGCAGAATACGTTTACCGGCCGACTGACAGAGCCGATGTTCGACGACGTTTTCAAACTGGTCAAATCAAAACTGAAAGACTGAACGTCCCCTTCCTCAGTTTTTCCCAGCCATCCCCACCACGCGATGGAAGTGCAGTTCCACCTCGCGATCCACGACCCGGCGAACTCCTTCGACCAGGCACTCGGGCTCATGTTCGGTCTCCCCGATCCGCTTGATCTCTTTCAGCGAAGTTCCCGGTGCCACCGTAAACGCGTTCTGATGAATAATCTGATTGCCCGCATCCAGTTCCGGAATGATGAAATGAATCGTGGCCCCGAAGGTCAGCATATGATGGCTAAAAGCATCTTCATAAGGCTGGAAACCGGGATAGGACGGCAGCAGACCGTGGTGCAGATTGATGATGCGGCCGCCGGCGAAACTCCAGCAGATCCCGGGGGGCAGCACCCGCATGTACCGGGCCAGGAGCACGTAGTCAACTTCGTATGAATCGAACAGCGACACCATCTGATCGTAGTCCGGGTTCCCCCGCTCGTCGCCGATGTTATGAAAGTCCAGTCCATGCTCAGTCGCCAGCGACTGGCAGCGATCCCGGTTGCCGATGATCACCGCCGGCTCTGCCTGGATGACACCGGACTTGATCGCATCAAGAACCGCTGCAGCAGGCTCACTGCGATAAGTCGTACAGATCGCGATCCGGGGAGGACGATCGTGCTCCTCTCGCGCCCAGACGCGTAAGGTCAGCCCCTTCTGCGCACCGATCTGCATGATCCGTTCCCGGAGCACCGCGATCGGCTCCACATCAACGGGCCAGTCGATACGCAGCAGCATGGCAAACAGGCGTTCTGAATCATGGTCATACATCTGGATTTCATGAATATTGGCCCCCACACCGGTCACATAGTGCACGATGGGATCTGCTAATCCGCGATTGTCCGGCCCGACGGCTGTGATAGTAACTTGCATGACTCAAACTGCTTTCCTGAATTCCCGGTTCTTTCAGACTCCGATTTAAATCGTTGAAAACCCATCTTAAATGTATCCCACCGAGTGACCGCTCACCGCGATTTATCAAAGCCTGGCTTAAAAACGTCCTGTTGCTCCTGAAATCATATTCAATTTACGGTTTTGTCGGAATTCTGAAACACGATTTGTAAAGCGGTGTTCAGATCTCTTTACAAAAATCGCTGACCTCAACACTTCGCCCGCTCAATCCCGTCCTGTAACTCGTCCCCTAAACTACGTATCTCTAACTGATTACAGCCTCCCCACTGACGGATGCCTCTTGCGATCCTCAAATCTGAAAGATCTGGCACGATCTCTGCAATCGTTACAACCGGTAAAGAGGTCAAGTTCAGAATAACTGATTTCTTCCCTGTATCTGGATTTAGAATGAACCGGTAACAATCCAGTCCTGGGATGCTGGCAGTTCCTGTCAGCAGATGCGATTCGACACTCAATCGAATCGCTGCTGTCACCCCGGCTTCAGCCCCCGGGGGAATTCTGAACCGACCTTGATGTCTCTCCCGATTCTGAAATGAATCAAAACAAAACTCTCTATCTCAACAGAGGAACTCAAACAATGTGGAAACAATTTTTAAATGACGAAGCTGGTTTCGTGATCTCTGCGGAACTGGTACTGGTACTGACCATCGCTGTCTTGGCCATGATTGTCGGCCTGAGCGAAGTTGCTGTCGCTGTAAACACTGAACTGAACGATATTTCAAACGCAATCGGAGCCCTTAATCAAAGCTATGCCTACACAGGTTTCCTGGGGAACGGCGGGAAATCAAAGAGCTATTACGCCGGTTCACGATTTGAAGATGCTGTCGATGACTGCGACTTGAACACGACCTGTGATCTGGTTACCGGAGTTCAGTTTGTCACTGCCAGCGAAGCCACCATCAGATAAGTCTGACTGAGTACGTTAAGCTTGAGAGCTGATCGAGACGGACACCGGGAGAGAACCTTCTCTTCCGGTGTTTGATTCCACAGACCGAATTTTCTGGAACGGCACATTTGTTGTTTTTTTGAAACACCATTTGTAAAGCCGTGTTTCAGATTCCTTACACTTCTTGCCCTCCCTTCCTGCTGAACATTGTCATGCCATCCGCAGTTTTCAGCGATAAACTGCAACAATAAAAGGTGTTAGTAACAAGATTCCTTGTTTACGAGTTCTACCGTTTATAAAGATTCTGCCTTCGGCATGTCCTGTGCAAACATCATAACCCTGCATACAGGAATTGTGTAATCGGACCTTTAGCAATAGGGGTTTGAGTCATCTAGTGAGTTCAGAGTGAACCGGTTCTCTGAATTTCACCCTGCATGACAACCAGTTCCTGGCCAGCAACGGTCTGGTACAGCCACTCGGGCTGTATTGATTCCCGTTGGGCTTGTGCATAAGTGGTGACGCACGCGGCGTGACTGCTGACTCTCACGATGACTGATATCTCGATCAGGATCGGAATTAATCTCTTACTCTCAAGTAAAAACAAGGAACTCTGACATGATGAATCAATTCTGGAATGACGAAGCTGGTTTCGTAATTTCTGCGGAACTCGTTCTCGTTCTCACCATCGCTGTGCTGGCCATGATTGTTGGTCTGAGCGAAGTTGCTGTTGCTGTAAACACTGAGCTGAACGATATTTCAAATGCAATCGGCGCTCTGAACCAGAGCTATGCCTACACTGGTTTCGCAGGAACTGGTTCTGGCGGTGGAAAATCCAAGAGCTTCTACGCCGGTTCTACTTTCTCAGACGCTACCGATGACTGCGACCTGAACACCACTTGCGATCTCGTAACTGGTGCTGGTGCTGTTACCGCTTCTGAGTCAACCACTCCGTAATCCGGATTCGGTTACATCAGTAAATCCAGGCTCTGTTCGGGACATACCTGGACAGAGCTTTTTTCATGAAGGGCCTGACTACAATGAAAAATTTCTGGAATGACGAAGCTGGTTTCGTAATCTCTGCGGAACTCGTTCTCGTGCTGACCATCGCTGTACTGGCCATGATCGTCGGACTCAGTGAAGTCGCGGTTGCCGTGAACACGGAATTGAATGACATTTCCAATGCCATCGGCGTACTGAATCAGAGCTATGCTTATACCGGTTTTTCAAGTGTTTCACCCATCGGTGAAAAAGTGAAAAGCTCTTACTCTGGTTCAAGCTTCATAGATGCTGTCGATGATTGTGACCTCAATACGACATGTGACCTCGTGACAGGCGTTGCAGCCGTCACTGCTTCTGAAGCTACGACACCGTAATTTCAGAATAGATTTCTACAACTGATTCTGGCTCTGTTTGGGATGATCCTGGCTCTTTACGGGACATTCCCCGAACAGAGCCTTTTTTTATGGATAGCGGATTGATGCGTGAAATGAATATTAGAAAAACCGGTAGTTGAGATCAGGGAGAACTGGTAGAGACCCGCGAGGCCCGGGCGATCAGCGTGGGCCATTTTCAAGTCGTCGTCGCGGTCTACACCCCGATCCCATGCTCTCTCTGAGACCTGCGGTTCTCCGAACTGAAACCATCGCTGCATGAGAAATCGTGCTGCCCGTTGCTGGATAAGCGAAATCGATGTTGCGAATCGGATTCCCGCTTTTCAGATGTAATTTTGATTTTGACCTTTATTAAACGAGTGACCTGGTAACGCGCAGCGCTGCCGTTTCCATTGCTGATTCTGCAAAATCGCAGTTTCAGATTGAACAACAGACACAACTGACTCTGGCTCTATTTGGGATAGCCCCGACACCGCGCGGGACCATCCTGATTAGAGCCTTTTTTATTTGGCCATGCTGAAATTTCAGCGTGGGTCTGCAAATGCAAATTTCGCAGTCCACTCCCATGGAGTCATGCGACTGCGCACTGAAACCTTGAGAGTGAGAGAAAGAGAGAGTGTGTTTTTTTCAGGACTCCGCGCGGAGTCCATGCTGAACTGTTTTTTTGAAAGGGCTGAAAGATGAAAGCGTTATGGAATGAGGAACACGGATTTGTAATTTCTGCGGAACTGGTACTGGTGATGACCATCGCCGTGCTGGCCATGATTGTCGGACTCAGTGAAGTCGCGGTCGCGGTCAACACAGAACTGAATGACATCTCCAATGCCATCGGATCACTGAACCAGAGTTACGCCTACACCGGATTCCTGGGAAGTGGCGGTAAAACCAAAAGTGGTTATACCGGATCCAGTTTCATTGATGCCACGGATGACTGCGACCTGAATACGACCTGTGATCTGGTGGGCGGCCTGCGCAGCGCCACTCCGGAAAGTGGTGCTTCTCCCAAGTAGTACCTGGAGAGTCGCTTTCCCGGACCTCGCGCCGGGTCCACTTTAAACATTCTTTTTAAAGGGCTGAATAATGAAAGCGTTATGGAATGACGAACACGGATTCGTAATTTCTGCGGAACTGGTACTGGTGATGACCATCGCCGTGCTGGCCATGATTGTCGGACTCAGTGAAGTCGCGGTCGCGGTCAACACAGAACTGAATGACATCTCCAATGCCATCGGGTCACTGAACCAGAGCTATATCTACTCCGGATTCAGCAGTTTCGATGCTGCTTCTGAAAAGGAGAAAAGTTACTACCTGGGCTCCCGCTTCAGTGACTCCACGGATGACTGTGACCTGAACACGACTTGTGATCTGGTCGCGACAAGTCTCATCGGCTCTGAAGGTAGTCGCCGGGAATAGTTCGAGAGTTTTCGGATCCAGTGTGGGATCCATTTCTATTTAAATTTTGAAAGGGCTGAACAATGAGAGCGTTATGGAATGATGAGCACGGATTTGTAATTTCCGCGGAACTGGTACTGGTGATGACCATTGCCGTACTGGCCATGATCGTCGGACTCAGTGAAGTTGCGGTCGCAGTTAACACCGAACTGAACGATGTCTCGAATGCCATCGGGTCGCTGAACCAGAGCTACGCTTACACCGGGTTTCTGGGAAGTGGCGGTAAAATCAAAAGCGGGTACACCGGATCCCGTTTCACCGATGCGACTGATGATTGCGATCTGAATACCACCTGTGATCTGGTCGCGACCAGACTCATCACATCAGAATCTGCTGCCGACCGGTAGGCGCAGAGAGACAAGCTGAATAACTGGCACAGCCAGTATTATCCCTAAACTCGGGGCTCTGCAGCATTTACAACGACTGCAGAGTCCCGATGTTTAAAAAAAAACTCATCGTGTAGCCCCCTGGTTTTACAGAGTGTTCAGATCCATTGATAAATTCTGTTGCCGGAAATCAACCAACCGGACTTTTCCCGATCCGGATCCTATTTTGTGGCTGATTACTGTAAATAGTCATTTGACCTACAGTTATAGCGATTACACATCCGCGTTTCCTTCCCACCACCGCCCCTGATGCCCCCCGGCAACATCCCCGTCCGTCCGTTTCTGGCACACCTGCTGCGTTATGTACCTGCCGTAACCGAAACGAAAATAAAATTCAAAACTGAAAAGAAACAATCGATTCGCAGCGTTGTGACCCGTGTTGAGGCTTCTTCAAATTCTTGCGACTTGTCCCCGAGAGAAGAAGAGAAGCAACTGCATTGCATGAAGGTGAGAGAGCATTCAATGCGTATGGTGTCCACGACATCATGACTGGGCTTCCTTTGCTCCGCGGGTCATAACGTGCGTTTTAACAATATTTTAAGCCTACAAATCTGCAGTTTGTGCCGTGAAATGCACCGGCCAGTGCATTCCACAACTGTGCCTGAGTGGAGCGTTGTCTCCGAATTGGGTCACGACCTGGTTATCGCGTCCGCTTTAGCCAGCAATTAGTCGCGGAAGGTTTCCCCAGGGAGCCCCTTCTGCAAATCCGTCTCTCATTAAAAGTTTAAAACCAAGGAACTCACTAGAATGTTAAATCAACTTTGGAACGATGAAGCAGGTTTCGTAATTTCAGCCGAACTGGTACTCGTACTGACCATCGCTGTTCTGGCTATGATCGTTGGCCTGAGCGAAGTCGCTGTTGCTGTCAACACTGAACTGAACGACATTTCAAACGCAATCGGATCTCTGAACCAGAGCTACGCCTACACCGGCTTCGCTGGAACTGGCGGAAAGAACAAAAGCCACTACGCTGGTTCAATGTTCAACGACGCTGTTGATGACTGTGACCTGAACACAACTTGTGACCTGGTTACCGGCACAACCGCTGTTACTGCTTCAGAAAGCGTAACTCCGTAATTTGATCTCTCATCAAAATTACACGCTCTGCCCGGATTCATCCGGGCAGAGTTTTTTTTCTCACAAAGGGGATAAATCATGTTGCGGGCCTTATGGAAAGATGAACGTGGATTTGTCATCTCAGCGGAACTGGTACTCGTGCTGACCATCGCTGTCCTGGCAATGATTGTGGGATTGAGTGAAGTCGCGGTCGCGGTCAACACGGAACTCAACGATGTTTCCAATGCGATTGGCGCTCTGAATCAAAGTTATGCTTATACCGGTTATGCGGCGACTGCCACTTGTGACGGTAAACACAAAAGCTATGTTGCAGGTTCCCTGTTCAATGACAATGCAGATGACTGCGATTTGAACACGACCTGTGATCTGGTGACCGGCACCAATGCAGTGACGGCTTCCGAAAGCGTCACACCCTGATCTGTTCCGCTATCGAGCGAACATGAATTTCAGACACTCAGAACCGATGGGACGTCCAGCGGTTCTTTTTTTACGCTTCGTCCTGCTTACACTTTGTTTAAACTTTCTGTTCAACCCTGTTAACAGATTTCGAAATCCGTCCTGTGTGGTTTGACCAGGTCTGACGACGAGTCACTTCTTCCTAAATCATTTCTATATCAGCAGATACACTTTCACCATCCCTGCCCTTCACTGGCACTTCCCGGTGAACTGGCACGCCTCCTGCATTAATGCGAGGCAGGCAGATCAGTTTGAGTTAAATCACTCAAGCCCTCTGCTGAAAAAATTACTCTCTCACAATCAATCTCTCTCACATAGCTGTTCATGATCGCAAGTCGGGACAGCGCACACTACCAAAGTTAAGGGGACTCTCTCATGTTGCGCGTGATGCACCGTTTGTACAACGACGAAGCTGGTTTCGTCATCTCTGCTGAACTGGTTCTGGTTCTGACGATTGGCGTTCTGGCCATGATTGTTGGACTGAGCGAAGTTGCCGTCGCCGTGAACACCGAATTGAACGATGTTTCCAATGCCATCGGTGCGTTAAATCAGACCTACGCCGTCACCGGTTTCTGGTCCGGTTCACGTGGCAAAACCAAAAGCTACACCGTTGGCAGTGAATTCGATGATTCCTTCGATGACTGCGATCTGAACACCACCTGCGATATTGTCTGCGGAGCGGAAGGACTGCAGTCTGAAGGTGGCTGGTAAGACATGACCGGGGTCAGACTATTCTGACCATGAGAATTAGACAAAATACCGAGGCAGGTTTCGAAAGAGATCTGCCTCGGTTCTATTACCTGGTCTCAGATATAATCTCACATAGATTCGTGTCTGATCCGGACCTCCATATTGTGTCAACCACCGGTTCTCTGCTTCAAAGACAATTCCAGAGATAGAGATCTTCTTCACGCTCCAGGGCAAGCTTTGAGAGCCGGCACAGAGCTGCCAGCAGCTCCTGAAGATCCTGGTCGTTATCATAGGGAACTTCGCTGGTTTCCTTCCAAGTCTCAATCACTGCCGTCATGTCGTGTGCTTCTACGTCGGCCAGAGCTTTCACCAAAGACTCGGGAAAGATAAACGTAATCTGATCGTAATCATTGTCAGGGTCACCAGCAGTCTGCAGCAATGAAAAAAGGCAGGTTTCGGATGAAACCTGCCTTTGTGCGTTCACAACACTTGGGAATCGTCAGACCGCTTAAGCTGAAACCTGTGGTTTAGCAGGAGCGGATTTCGGATTTGCTTCGGGTTCCGGCTCGGGAGTCGGAGCAACCGGCTTGTTTGATCCCCGGTTCTGGGGAGCAGGAGACAGGTCGCAGTTTCCGGTCGAGCAGGCCGAAGTGGTCGGGCAGACGGTGGTAGGCACCATCGTGCAGACTTCGTAAGGCACCTTGCGGGCCACACACTTGGCAACATAACGTGTGCAGGTGACTGGTACCTGTTTGGGTACGCAGCGGGCAACACGGTGTGTCACGGTGTAAGGCACTTTGCGAGTGACGCATTCAGCCACTTTGCGGGTGCATTTTTCCGATACCATGCGGCAGGTCTGTACGGGTACTTTTCGTACTTTTTCTTCACAGACCCAGCGGCAGGTTTTGTACGGAACCTTCTGAGCAACGGTTTCCGTTACCCAGCGGCAGGTCCGGTAAGGTACCTTGGTCACAACGACTTCAGGAACCATTTTGCAGACCTTTACAGGTACCTTGTTGACGATCACTTCGGGAACGTAACGGGTTACCTGAACCGGGCAGTTCTGACGGACAACCTGAGGCACATACTGTGTACAGGGTACCTGACAGGCAACGCGGCGCAGTCTCCAGACCTTACGGCAATGAGTTTTGCCGGGAACCTGAACCATGGTCATCCGGGGAATACCACAGGCGTCAGTAGTCCAGCAGGGACGGCAGCGTCCCGGTTTCTGAACCTGACGGGTTTCCCAGACTCCCTGCATACGATGAACCGTCCGGTAGGTGGTCACAGGCTTCATGACGGTGTAGCAACGCTCCTGGTTGATCGTCTCCGTCACAGGACGCATGACCGTCTGGCGGCATTCCTGTTCGATGGTTTCGACAACCGGACGCATTACAGTCCGACGGCACTCTCGCTCATGTGTTTCCCAGACCGGTTTCTGCACCTGGTAGCTGCAGTCACGGTACGCAGTTTCAACGATGGGACGTCGCACGGTGTAACGTTCTTCGCGTTCTGCAGTCTCATACACGGGCTTCTGAACCGTATATTCGACATCGCGATAGACCGTTTCGTTGACCATACGATAACAGGTTTCCTGTTTGTCTTCGTAAACTGTCTCGTATTCCGTACGATAAGCCGTGTACTGCTGAGGTTCCATAACCTGATCGTACTCGGTCCGATAGCATGTCTTCCGCTCGACTCGGCAAGCGGTGTAACAGGCAGTCGGCTGGCAGGCAGTGGTCGGACAGCAGTTGTAGCTCGCTGCGCCAAAATACCTGCAGGCTTGTGCGGAATCGTTGACAGCCAGCATCGCCACAGCGGCGAGTGCCAGGGCCAGTGTTTTTCTCATTTTTCCCCCTCCAAAAAAGTTCGTCACATGATGAAAGCGTGCGTTTTCCGATTTTTCATTTCATACATGACTGCCTGCATTATTGACATCACCTGAAAAAAGATGCAAATCAAAAGCTGATGTCCCGTATGGAAAAACCAAAATCACAGCGGGTTGTTCTATTTAGCACTCAAGCATAGAACAAATAGTTTTGGCAACTTGAGGAAAAAAGGGTGATATCGCTCTTTAGTTAAGAGGTCGATTGGCAGCGCTGTTTATAATCGTTATCACCTGCAAAGTTTCACAAATGCAACATCAGAGCAGCTTAAACAACTGCCATCACTCAACATGTGTCATGAAAACCACACGCCAAACCCGTTTGAGACGCGTTACGCTTCAGTATATATAGATATCAAAGCGCGTTGATCATTCAAAATCGGACGCATAACGCGCGCGAACCGCTTCCAGATCGGCGGGAGTATCCAGGTCGATTAATATCTCCGGATCGTCGCATTCCCAGAGCACCGGCGCGGCACTCCCCTCTTTCCAGAGCGCATTGATTCCCTGCGTGGCTCCCAGTTGAAAGACCTCTTGCGCGACCGACCAGCGAAAAAATGCGGGGTGCCCTTTCTTCCCTTCAAAAGAAGGAATCAGAATCCGCGCATCACTCTGCGACCAGACTTCGCACAGCCGCTCAACCAGCGTCCGTTTAAGCACCGGATGGTCGGCGGGAATGAGCAGCCAGCTGTCCTCTTCTGTGGGTGCATAGTGCGTTTCAATCCACTCTAGTCCCGCCTGCACACTGGCTTTCATATCCGACGGATCGACCTCCGGTTGCACCAGTTCCACATCTTCTCCTGCGAGGTGTTCCGCCAGCGCCTCATCTCCACCGCGGGCCACGATGACCGTGCGGGTGATCCAGGGAGTCGCCAATCCGTGGATCAACCGCTGAATGACCGTCTCTCCGCCCAGGGAGAGCAGCAGCTTATGCGTACCCATCCGCCGGCTGTGTCCCGCGGCAGGAATGACCGCAAACAGTCTGCGTGGTGTCATAAAATCGTCCCTTAGGCTAAAATAAAATTCGACGTGTCTGACGCTAACATTCAAGGGAACGGCTTCCTCTCGGGAAAGCCGTCAAACCTGTTCTTATAGAGAGTCGAGGTAGTTTCGTGCAAATCCTGTTAACCAACGACGATGGTATTCATGCCCCGGGTCTGCGGAGCCTGAGAGCCGCACTCACACAACTGGGAGACGTGGAAGTCGTCGCCCCCCTCGCTGAACAGAGTGGCGTCGGCTTGAGCATCACTTATCTGCACCCCCTGATGATACATCAGGAATTCGAGGGAGAAAAGCATTGGGGCTGGGCGGTCGCCGGCAGTCCCGCGGACTGCGTCAAACTTGGTATTCTCGAGTTCTGCTCACAGAAACCGGATCTGATCGTCAGCGGCATCAACTCCGGTTCGAATGTCGGCATCAATGTACTTTACTCCGGGACGGTCGCGGGTGCCATCGAAGGTGCCTTTGCCGGGATCCCTTCAATTGCCGTCTCCGCTGCAAGCAGCTTCTCGAATGATGTCAAACCGGATTATGATCGCTGGGCCGAACAGAGCATCCCCATCATCCGTCAGTTAATGACACAGCAGGAGACATCCGCTGACCGTCTATGGAACATCAACTTTCCCGAAACCAGACCCGAATGGCCCTGCGGCGTCAAATGGACCTCCCTGGGCGTCAAACGCCACTTTGATGTGATGGAAAAACGCATCGATCCCCGCGGGCGTCCCTACTTCTGGAGTGGCCTGGATCCCATTATCAACCACCAGCTCGAAGCAGGTACTGATATAAAAGAGCTCTCCGAGGGCTACGTGACGGTGACGCCGCTCAAATATGATATTACCGACCATGAACGGCTTAACAGTTCTGATAATACACCGGGACAGACGTTCGATCTTCCTTCCGCTTAACCGCGGAGCTATCGATTCCATCTAGAGACAGCCACCGCAGTTTGACAGTCAGTCACCTGTCAGGGTACCATAAACATTGGTGAATCTGACTACGCCGCTGCTGTGCTGCTGAATTCCTGTTTCGCCGGTACTGTTGAAATCACTTCCGAAACGATATCCAGATGCCCCGTTCGCGCTCCGCCGCCGCTGAGATCAGAAAAGGGGAAGTGAGAGGTGAATCGTGGATCAAACCAGACCTCAGGATCAAACCAGTCTGACCTCCCGTCTGCTGTCAGAGACATTCCCCGAAATCCAGAGTCCTGATTTCCTGGAAAAGCTTTCGGACGACAGTCATCAGTTGCTCCGCAAGATCCTCTCGATCACCCCTTTTATTATCTCAGCCGTCGATAGCCAGGGAATCATCACTCTCTCCGAAGGGGGCGGGCTTACCAAGCTCGGTTTTGAACCAGGCGAACAGGTCGGAAAATCGATCTTCGCTGAATTTGCTGACGACCCGGAACTGATCGATCTGTTCCAGCGGACTTTGCAAGGCGAAAAACACCGTCATGTCAGGACGGTCGGTGAGCAGACCTTAGACGTGGAATACACGCCACTCTACAACGACCAGCAGGAAATCGCCGGATTTCTCACGGTCGCCGTCGATATCTCCGAGAAAGTCGCATCACAGGAAGAACTGCGGCGTTCCGAGGAACGTTTCAGTACCATCTTCCAGGTCAATCCGATCGCGATGTGTATCACGGAAATCGATACCGGTATCTTTATCGAAGTCAACGAGAACTTTTTGACGGCCCTGCAGTGCACGCGGGAAGAGATTCTGGGAAAGAGCGCGTTCGATATCGGCTTCTGGCCCAGTAAAGAAACGCGTCGTCAGATGATCGAGCAGGTTAAAAGTGAAGGAACCGCCCGCGAGCTGTACTTCGATTTTATCATTCCCAACGGAACCCGGCTCTGCACCATGCTCTCAGCGGTCCAGATTTATTTCCGCGGCGAAACCTTTCTGCTCTCCTGTGTGAAAGATGTAACCCGCGAACGGGCGGCCCTGGATGAACTCGAAAAACTCAATGAAAACCTGGAAGCCCGCGTCGCTGCACGCACCGCAGAACTGCAGCAGGCTCACGCCAGTCTCAATGAAGAATACACCAAACGCAATCGCCTCTATCGGGCACTGCAACAGACCGAGGCCCGCTGGCGTTCGCTCGTAACCAACGCCCCGGACACTATTCTGACTCTCGACATCGATGGCACGATCCTCTATCTCAACCATCCCCTCGCAGACCGGGCCATGGAAGAAATCATCGGATCCTCCATCTATCAATTCCTGCCTGCCGGGGACATCCAGAAAGCCAGAACGATTCTCAAACAGGTGTTCCAGACCGGAAAACCACAGGAGATGGAAACCGAAGGCGTCTCATCCTCGGGGCAGAAATACATCTACTCCTGTCGTATCGGAGCAATGGTCAGTGGCGGGATAACGATCGCAGCCATGGTCATCGCCACCGACATTACACACCAGAAACTGGCCGAACAGGAACTGGTCCGTCGTCGTGCAGAACTGGCACACCTTTCTCGCCTGTCGACGATGGGCGAACTCGCCGCCGAACTGTCGCATGAACTCAACCAGCCGCTGGCCGCCATCAATAATTATACCAACGGCTGCATCCGCCGGATTCGCTCGGGCATTACTTCACTCGATGATCTGATCGAACCACTCGAGGAAATGTCACGTCAGGCCCAGCGCGCCAGCGAAACCATCAAACGCCTGCGGCGTCACGTGCAGAAAAGTGAAGTCGAGCAGAAGATACTCGATATCAACCTGGTCATCGAAAATTCGATCGCCCTGCTCCAGCATGAGATCCAGCGGAACTTTATCAGCCTGCAACTGGAATTGAGCCCCAAACCACTGAGAACCATCGGTGATGCGATCCAGCTGGAACAGGTCCTCGTGAATCTGCTGCTGAATGCCATCGAAGCCATGTCCGAACTGCCGCCCGAACAACGGAAACTGCTGATTGAATCGGATCTTCATATCAACGATAATCTTGTTATTTGTGTGACCGACAGCGGAATAGGTTTGAAAAAAGGCGAAGAAAATTCTATCTTCGAAACATTCTACACAACTAAACAAAAAGGCCTGGGCGTTGGTTTGTCCATCAGCCAGACCATTGTCGAAGCTCACGGGGGGAAACTTTACCCCCGTCGCAATAAACAGGGAACGAGCTTCTTCATCGAGCTTCCCTTAGTAAATGGAGATAACAGTGGTGGTGGCTGAAGCTATGACAATCCAACAGGAAGCAACGGTATTTGTCGTCGATGACGACCCGGCTATTCGCAAATCACTCCGCTGGCTGATTGAATCGGTCGGGCTCAAAGTTCAAACCCATGAGCTCGCCAGCGAATTTCTGGAAAGTTATTCTCCCGATCATCCCGGCTGCCTGGTACTCGATGTCCGCATCCCCGGCATGAGTGGTCTCGAACTGCAGGAGAAACTCAGGGAACGTGGTTATGACATTCCCGTCATCATCGTCTCCGGTTACGGAGATGTTCCCATGGCGGTCCGTGCCATGAAAGCGGGAGCCGTTGATTTCCTGGAAAAGCCGGTCAGCGACCAGGTTCTGCTGGACTACATCCAGAAAGGCATCGAACGCGATATCCAAAACAAGGCGAATCGAGAGCAGAACAAAGAACTCGTGGAACGCAAAGCGACGCTCACCCGCCGCGAAAATGAAGTCATGAAATATGTCGTCTCGGGTTTCTCCAGCCGCGAAATTGCAGAGAAGTTAAATGTCAGCTTTAAGACGGTCGAAGCCCACCGCGCCAAGATCATGAAAAAAATGCAGGCGAAAAGTGTTCCCAAGCTGATTCAGATGGAACTGCAGATCCAGGGAAGCCCGACTCCGTCTCAGGAACGCTGACCCTTTGAATTTTGCGCCCGATCCGCCATAATCAGGAGCAGGATTTATTGGACAACACAGTTTTTATCAGCGTCCGGGCACGAACTTGAATACTCAACCAGAACTGGCATGGAACGACGTTCCCGTCTGCGACACGTTTGCAGAAGCATTCACCACGGTCGGAACCCGTATTATTGTAACCGCGGTCTCCGAATCCTGGGTCCGAATCGCGGCAACCGAAGTCACCGGTTACGCCACCAGTGTCATCGCCTGTGATGCCGAAGCCGGCGTCGAAAAGTTCCTCTCCCCTGAAGAGAGCCCTGATGGACGTCCCGGCGTCAGCCTCATGTTCTTCGCCTTCAGTCGCTCTGCGCTCGAGAAAGCCGTCACCAATCGCGTGGGGCAATGTATCCTGACCTGCCCCACCACCGCCTGCTACGCCGGCATCCCGGTGACAGATCCCGAAAAAGCCCTGGCCCTGGGCAAACAGCTCCGCTTCTTTGGTGATGGGTTTCAGATCTCCAAGAAATGGGAGGATCGTCGCCTCTGGAGAATTCCCGTCATGGATGGCGAATTTGTCTGCGAAGATCGCGTTGGTTCCTTCAAAGGCGTCGCCGGGGGCAACCTGCTGATCTGCGCGAAGAACCAGTCTGCGGGTCTGCTCGCAACCGAAGCGGCAGTTACCGCCATGCAGGCCGTCGACAATGTTATCCTCCCCTTTCCGGGAGGCATTGTCCGCAGTGGCAGTAAAGTCGGTTCGAAGTATTCTGCGCTCAAAGCCAGTACGAACGACGCTTACTGCCCGACCCTCCGCGCCGAGACCAAATCTGACCTCCCCGAGGGTACAGGCTGCGTCTATGAAATCGTCATCGACGGCGAAACATTCGACGACGTCCAGCAGGCAATGTGCGACGGCCTGCAGGCAGCCACGCAGTTACCGGGACTGCTGCAGATCACAGCGGGCAACTACGGCGGCAAACTGGGCAAACACCATTTTCACCTGGCCGAAGTCATCGCTGAACTCAAGCAGAGATAGTCTCCGGGACTAAGAATCGTCCCGGAAACTTTCTGTAATCAGCATTTCCTGTTCGAACTGATGGCTGCGACCAGAGCCTGTTGCCGGGCTGGCGCTCGCGGGACGATAAACCCCGTGCAGCGGATGACGCCCAAACAGGTTTCCTTTGAACCGGCAGTAAATGAATCGCCAGGCGCCCATGTTTTCCGGCTCTTCCTGAACCCAGTAAACCGGGGTTCCTTCCGGATAGGGTGCCAGGGCTGCTTCCAGATCTTCATGAGGCACCGGATAAAGCTGCTCGATTCGCACGATGGCCACATCGTCACGTTCGGTCTGACGACGGCGTTCGTTCAGATCATAATAGATCTTCCCGGTACACAGCAGAATCCGCTTCACTTTCTGCGGATTCAGATCGCTCGTATCGCCGATCACCTTCATGTAGGAACCAGAGGTCAGCGAACTGAAACTGGAAACCGCATCGCGATGTCGGAGCAGACTCTTGGGAGTCATGACGATCAGAGGCTTACGCCACTTGCGGATGACCTGACGTCTGAGCAGATGGAAGAACTGGTCCGGCGTAGTCGGTACCGCAATCTGAATATTACTTTCCGCCGCCAGTTGCAGGAAACGCTCGAAGCGGGCACTGGAGTGTTCCGGCCCCTGACCTTCAAAACCGTGAGGCAGCAGCATTACCATACCGCTGTAGCGCTGCCACTTGTCTTCTGCACTGACGATAAACTGATCGATGATGACCTGAGCCGCGTTGACGAAATCGCCAAACTGGGCTTCCCAGATAATCAGACCATCGGGACAGTCCAGGCTGTAGCCATAATCGAAACCTAAAACCCCTGCTTCGGAAAGCGGGCTGTTCACAATCTCGACGGTGCCCTGCCCTGAAACCAGGTGCTTGAGCGGGGTGTACTTTTTACCGGTCTTCACATCGTGCAGTACGGCATGACGATGGCTGAAAGTACCACGCTGTGCATCCTGACCGCTGACGCGAATCCGGTAACCTTCGGTCAGCAGTGACGCGAATGCCAGGGCTTCTGCCGTTCCCCAGTCCAGCTTCCGCTCTCCTGCGGCCATATCCTTACGGATCTGCAGCAAGCGTTTAATTTTCTTGTGTGGCGTAAAACCATCGGGCAATTCGGTCTGCTTCAGCAGCAAATTAGAGAGACTCTCCTCAGGAACTCCGGTATCGATCTGATCCGCGGGCAGTTCTTTTCCGCCGCGATAACCGGTCCAGATCCCGCCGGGCAGTTCGACCTTGTGAGGATAATTCTCGACCCGGGCAGCCGCCAGTTCGGATTCCAGATGCGAAACACTTTCTTCCTGTAACCGGTCGGCATCTTCTTCGGTGACCGACTTTCGTTCCAGCATCCGCTGCAGGAAGCTGTCGCGGACAGACGGCCGCTTGTCGATCACATCGTACATCAGAGGCTGAGTGAATGAAGGCTCATCCCCTTCGTTATGCCCACGACGACGATAGCAGTACATGTCGATGACCACGTCCCGATGGAATTCTTTGCGGAAATCCATTGCCAGACGGACAACCTGGGCCACTGCTTCCGGATCTTCACCATTCACATGGAAGATTGGAATCTGCAGCATCTTGGCCACATCGGTCGCGTAGGTCGAAGAACGACTCTGTGCGGGGTCGGTGGTGAAACCGATCTGATTATTCACGACTACATGAATCGTTCCCCCCGTGCGGTAGCCCCGCAGTTCGCTCAGGTTCAGGCTTTCCTGCACCACGCCTTCGCCGGCAAACGCGGCGTCACCGTGAATCAGCAGCACCATCCCCTTGGTCCGGTCAATGTTATGCCAGCGATCCTGTTTCGCCCGCATACGTCCCATGGCAACCGGGTTCACGAATTCCAGGTGGCTCGGGTTGAAACAGAGCGTCAGGTGGACGTTGTGTCCGGATTCGGTCATCCAGTCCGAGCTGTAACCCAGGTGGTATTTCACGTCGCCGCGTCCCACGCTCATTTCCGGAACCGAATCTTCGTATTCGCGGAAAATCTCACGAGGCTTTTTGCCCATGATATTGGTCAGCACGTTCAGACGACCGCGGTGGGCCATACCAAAGACGATTTCATCGACCCCCTGCTCACCTGCTTTTTCAATCGCCAGGTCGAGCAGTGGAATCAGACTTTCTGCCCCTTCCAGCGAGAAGCTCTTCAGGCCGACATACTTTTTCTGAATGAATTCTTCAAAGCCGACGGCGTCGGTCAGTCGACGCAGAATCCGCAGCGCTTCGGGACGTTCGAACTTGAGGAAGTTCGCCGTACTTTCCATTCGGGTCTGCAGCCATTCACGGACACGCAGACTGTCGATGTGCATGAACTGCGCACCGATCGAACGGCAGTAGGTGTTTTTCAGCCACTGAATCATTTCCCGCAGCGTTCGCTGTTTCGGACCACCGAAAGTGGAGGTCGAAAAGACGCGGTCGTAATCCCGCTCCGAGAAATCGTAAAACTCGGGCATCAGTTCAGCCGGTGTTGCCCGCTTTTTCCCCAACGGATCGAGCGACGCCAGAATGTGTCCCCGCACGCGATAGTTACGGATCAACTGGTCCAGACGTTCCTGCCGGTCGGCGATCTTCATGGTCTGACGATCGATGGCTTCATTCCGGACGGGAGCCGGCGGATTGAACATCGAATGACGTTTGAATGTGGGACCGAAACCCGGCTTGCGTTTACGGGCTGACTTCTGGGGGAACCTGGCAAAATAATTTCGCCATTCCTCGCTCACCGAACTGGGTGACTCCAGATAGCTCGTGTAGAGGTCTTCTACGAAGGTTAACGATTCCGAGCTTAATTCGTTAATTAAATCTTCGGGCAGCGAAACATCGCTGTGCCCGTTGCCGTCATGATGGGACGAAGCGGGATCTGGTTTATCTAACATTCTGCCCTCTCCGGGCTGTAATTAAGAACAACCGACATACGCCTCCTGCATCTCAGGAAACCTGAAAGAGCAGGAGTTCTGTCGCAGTTACGGTTTCGAAAAGATACTACTTCTACGATATCCTATAAGATCTGAGATTGAAAGCGCATCACTCCAGACCTCTTGCAGTATCATAAATAAAGTTAGCAAACTGCCATACGCTTTCCTACTCAACCGCTGCCAGTCTTTTATTCAATTTTTCAGGAAAAACCAGAATATCAGTCACCTGACGAATGGATGCAAGGCCCCGCCCCTGCGGCCTGCCAGCGCAATAAAAAACCGGCTCCGTTACACCAGGTAACGGGCCGGTTCAGAAGATCGTTGCCTGAGAAACTCAGGCTGTCATCAATAGACTAGGTCTGCTGCTGACGCACGACGCGTTTCCGGATGTCTGTTTCCAGAACACCGAAGGCCTGCTCATGCCGCTGCAGAGCCATTGAGAGAGCACTCAACAGACGCTTGGCTGTGTAGTGATTCAGAATGATCCGCTGTCCCACGTTGATTTCAGTGTTGGCGGGATCCAGTGGCTGCGGGTTCAGTCCCAGGTCCAGAATCAACTCTTCTGGAGTACTGGAAACGCGACAGAAATTGGCATAGCTGGCAATGACATTTGCATCATTAACCTTGACCTGCTGCTGCTGCTGAGCCGGGGCTTGAGCCTGTTCTGCAGCTGGTTCTGGTGTTGCTTCAGCTGGTTTGTCATCTTTCTTAGCACTCACGCTTGATTTCTCCTCAATGTTACAAAATCTGAAGAAGTTATTGGTTCCGGATATGGGACCTGTACGGACCGAGGATGAAGATCGCCTGCGGTAACAGGCAGTTCATCCCGGTAAAAAAAGATCAGTTCGTCCCGAGTTCCCTCAAGACACCTGAAACATAACATCGGCCTGTTCACTATTCAAGAACAGAAACCTAAGTCTTTCAAACTCTTACGAGACAGGGCATCGACCCTGACGAAAATTACTGTATGTTGTCAAAAAGCAACTCAATCGCCTATCTTTCCCACAGCAGCCAGTTGCCGTTGCACTTAAGAAAAAAGGCCCTGATATGTCATCATACGTCACATATCAGAGCCTGCTGAATTTAAATTCAGTGAATTAGCGATTTAAAGTATGGGACCTGCCCAGTCTGAGAAGACTTCATCAAAGTTGCCATCTCCATCCTGATCCAGTCCTGTCAGCTGCCAGTCGGCAGGATCCAGCTCACTCAATTCGTGACCCAGAATCTCGCCGGATTCGATGATCGACAGGCCGTGTTCCCGCAGCGACTGAACGAACTCTTCATTCAGGCCTTCCAGCAGTGTCAGATCCAGTTCACTCGGCTCTGCTCCCTGGGAGAGCTGATTCAAGGTGTTCCAGACCTGATTCCAGATCACAGGCAGATTCGAGCCTGCAGGGTCACTCTGGCTTCCAGTGGCGTCGAAGCTGACCTGAGCCAGTTCTACCAGGGGAGCCAGCGTCTGGACTGCTTCTGGCAGAACCGTTTCATCGCTGCCTGTCAGAGGCAGATTTGCCATCAGCGGAGCATTGACGCCCACCAGAATCTCGAAGTCGCCAGACGCAGCCGTCTCATGAGCGGTCTGCAGAATCAATGCATCCAGAATCGAAGGCAGTTTCCGCACACCCGGATCCAGTGTCGCGTTCATGACGTCGCCGTCATGTACCGAATCATCCAGGTGCAGGCCATCGTCTGTCAGCGTTGCTTCAAATCCGTTGCCGACGAAACTCAGCGTACCACCTACGCCCACCTGAACGTGGCTTTCGAATGGTGCATAAGTGTCTGTGAAGCCGGCAACGTGACCGATTTCATGCAGCAGCACGGTCAACAGGTCGTAATGACCAACCGCATCGGAATTGATGTCAGCCGTGTAAGACACGCCCCCTTCCAGCTCGCCACCGCCAAAGGCAGTTGTCGAAATGTCAGAGTACCAGCCCAGGCCGGCGGCATCGTCGTCCAGTGTCACAATCCCGGCGACAGGTCGTCCCTGTTCGTCGACTGCGGTGATCTGGCCTTCACCCAGTTGAGTGCCGCCCAGGTCAGTGATCACCAGCTGGATATCCAGAGGCTCATCCATTCCCAAAGCGTCCTGCCAGATGCTCAGTGCCGTATCCATTACCTGATCGATCGAAGAGTCACCACTGATGTTGGTGGTCTTACCATACCAGCGTTGCAGGAAGTTCGACGGGTAGACTACATCCCTGTCCCCGCCTTTCGAAACTCCATAGTTGGTGGCAAAGAACGTCAGGTCTTTGAAGTTGACATCACCACTCTTATCGGCATCCAGGGCCCAGACATAAGGTGAATCCGTATCGAGCACATTCTGGTTGTAGACCGAAGCCAGAATCGTCAGATCCTTGAAGTCAATGACATCATCATCATTCACATCATAGGCGATCGCCCACAGGTCTGTTTCGGGAGCATCGCCCACCAGCAGGGTGGTCTCTGTGTCATCTGTCAGGCTGACACTCACATTGCTCAACGAGAGCCCCAGGGCATGTGGACCGATGAATTTATCCTCGAAGTCAATCGAGACATCATCCTGCTCCAGCGATTCAAACTTGACGCGGGCCAGCAGAGCCTTCTTGAGGTGCCCTGCTTTCTCGTATTGAGCCGTTCCGCTCAATCCGGTTACGACGCCGGTGGCATCATCAATGATTGCCTGCCCGTTGTCAGCAAACGCGGTACCAAATTCAATCGCCGTGGCGGTGAAGAAATCGGTGTTGTAATTCAGATCGGCAATCGCTGCAGTAATTCCCTGGGCATCTGCCGTTTCAACGTAGATTTCCACCCAGAAGGAACTCCACTCATCGATCCAGGTATCGCTGGTCGGCAGACTGCTGGTTTGACCATAGGCATCCAGCTGAGTCTGATCACGAACGACCGCCAGATCAACGGCTGTCCCGTCTTCCAGTGATGCATCAGTTATGACAGCCTGCGTTCCATGCAGCGGTGCGGCACCATTCTGGACCGTGATATGCAGGTCGTAACTGCCCACATCCGAAGGATCAACGCCCGTCGGGCGTCCTGCGGTATCCGTTGGATCATATGAAACCGGGTCATCAAGGTCGTTATAAGCACTGATCCCGATAAAGAAATTACCCGCACTTCCCGTAGTGTTGGTGTAGGTGACATAGGAATCAAAGTTGGACAGGAAACTGACAAAGTTTTCATCGGGTGCCAGATCGTCATCCGAGTAGGCGACTTCGTTTCCGGCTGCATCAAAGATCCGCACCACGCTGTCCAGTCCTGTCTCGAACTGGCTGGCGTCGATGTCGACGATCACACTGTCACCAGCTTCCAGGTAGACCTGGAACATATCGACGTCCAGCAGAGGGTCGGCAATGGAAGTGTTATTCCCGATGCCGCCGTAGTAGGTATTGGTCCCCGTGGTAGCTGCAGAAGAGGTGTCTAATCCGGTGGCATGAGCCGTGCCGATTGTGTCTCCATATTGATCGGTCGTCTCCTGATCCACGAGGAAGCGAGCAGTCGCGTAGCCGGTCAGTTTCAGCTCGACAGGATATCCCGCTTCGGTGTTGAAGTTGAGCACACGGCTGACAGGTATCACCAGTTCATACAGACCGGTGGAAATTTCCGTCAGTTTAGCCTGACTCCAGTCGGTCAGACCGGCTGGAACGCCTGCACCCGGATCGAAGAAGGACATAGTCTCACCGGCTGTGGACTCAACCGTATCACTGGCAACAAAATTACCAAAGTTCGGTACAACCAGCATGGAATAAAGATCACCATTGGTCAAATTCCAGTTCTCGGAGATATTGAAGTTACCGCTGCCATCCAGTGCCTGAGTACTGGTGAGGACCTGCACCAGGGCATCCCGAATGGCAACTGACAGATCAGCCGGATTACCAGTCCCGTTGAAATTCGACAGCACGCCTTCCAATCCGAAATCAGCCAGTTCCTCTGTAGTTCGGTCATTATTCGCTGCTGTGCGATCAGGCAGGGCCAGCCCGGAGGGGTTGACCTCTATAAACGAATCCAGAATCTGAATCGTGGAAGGATTATCCACGTCGTCGAACAGGACATCCAGGCGACCACTCACGGTCGTACTGTCCAGCCCCAGATCCTGGGGAGTCAGAGTAACCTCTTGCCCATCGATAGTGATTTTACCTTCGATGTTGATGTTGGTCATATCCGTCTGGATCAGGAATTCGGAGGTCCCGAAATGTGACACCGAAGTACCAATGATATCAATCTGACTCAGATCGATTTCAGTACCGCGATTGACCAAATCTTCACCGGGTGTAATATTGACGGTATACTCAACCGGGTCGGCGTCTGCCGTCGGGGCGTTGGCGATAAATGTCGCGTAACCGACCCGGGCATAGTAGCCGTCAGCCATGCCAGGCATCAGGGTGATCCCTGAGAAATCTTCAATTACCCCGGTGGCATTATTGATACCACCCACCTGGGTCAGGAGTCGGAAGGCACTCGCGACACCAGTGACATCGGCAAAATCACCAAAGGCTGCCGTTGTGTCATCCCATAACAGATCAAGCACAACAGAAGTAATCGAGGAATTTTCTGTCGTCTGAGCGGCCAGAACCTGAGCCAGTTGATCACTGATCCAGATTTCAATATTGTAGCTGGCCCCCTCGACATACTGCGTCGTTTCAGCAGGCAGCGCACCGACGTCAGCCACCTCGGGAGAAACTGTGATGTTGGCACCAGAGAGTTTATTAATGGTGCCGCCGGTTCCATCCAGTTCAACCCGAATCGCCAGGCTGCCATCATACAGTTTATCCAGAATTGTACTGTTGAAGCCCTCGCCGGCAGCAAAGGTGCCGTGCAGGCTGTCATCAGTCAGGTCCAGTATGGGACTGTCATCGGCACCGACTGAGTTGTAGATCGTATAGACCACGGCGTTTCCGTTGGTGGTATCGACCAGTCGGACCGACTTCACATCATCATCAATGGTACCAGTCTGAGAACCATCCAAATCAATTTCATAGTCAGTCAGATAAATCGAATACTCAAGGTCCGCATTCCCGTTGGTCAGATGGAACAAACCACGTCCTTGAGAACCCAGACCGCCTTCGGCACGGAAGTACGTGAAGTCACGACCGCCGGAAAGCGTCGGCGTAGCGATCAACCGGATTTCCATGGTTTGCTGCGGGTCAGGAATCAACTGGAAGGTCGGCTCAAACGTTGGTGAAATCCCATCAGTCGACTCGGCACGCAGTGTGATATCCGTAGGCAGTCGTTCCTGGTCAGAGGCATAATCGGTGAACGTGATTTCCAGGATGTTATCGGTGATGCTCACACTTTCGACCCAGAAGTTTGCTGCAAATGAACCACTGCTGAGCAGGGTGTAGGTGATGTCATCACTGGCATCCGGATCATTAAAGTAATTATCCAGGTCAATGGTCACCGTCGACAGACCGTCGCTGTAAACATCATCCAGCGGTGCGGTCTGAACCAGGTCCTCGTTCGATCCGGTAATCGTCATCGTGACGGTGGCGGTATCCGAACTGCCGTTACCATCGCGAATCGTATAAGTAAACGTATCTGTTGCCGTATCGGTGGGCAGAATCAGGCTGGCGAACTGACCGTTTGGATTGTAAGTGAGTGTACCGTCCGCCTGCAGCGTCACGGTCGCCCCGGAATCGAGAGTGATCGCATTGCCGACCGTTGCGTTAACAGTGCCAAGCGTCGTATCGGTAATTTCAAAGACCGACAGATTATCATTCGTATCCGGGTCCAGATCGGGGCCATTGCCGTTATCCAGACGCACATCAAAGTTCAAAGAAACATCTTTGGAAGTGGTCACGTCGTCATTTACCGCATCGACTGGGTCATTCACACCCTGGATCGTCACCGTAACCGTTGCGGTGCTGGTGCCACCTTCTTCATCAGTGATGGTATAAGTAAACGTTTCAGTCGCTGACTCACCGACGGCCAGATATTCAAACGCACCATTAGGATCGTACTCTAAGGCACCAGTTGACTGAATCGTAACAGCCGCACCAGAAGAGAGCATGAAGGCACCGCCGACGCTTCCGACACTGCCTCCCTGATTGATGCCGGTCACGGTGAACGAGTCACTAGCATCGCCGTCAGCATCGGCACCACTACCGTTATCAGAGAATACGTTTACGCCAGTCAGGGTCGTTTCCTCATCTGTCTGGAACGCATCCGCCTGGGCAACAGGGTCATCGTTGACACCGTTGATAGTGATGGTCAGCGTCTGGGAAACTGTTTCCCCGTTGTTGTCGGTGATATCGTAGCTGTAGGTAATCACTTCAGATTCACCGGCAGCCAGATAGCCGTAGAAGCTTGTGTCAATGTCCCAGCTCGAAGCCGTGGTCATTGTAATGCCGCCATCATTCCCGGCATTGGTTTTCAACAGATTGATTACAGAGAGCGTATCGGTTGCATCCACATCGGTGGTATTGGTCAGCAGATCCACGTTAACGCTGCCATCATCTTCTGTGCTGGTAGAAGTTACCGGTGCACTGATAACGGGAGCATCATTCACCCCATCGATCTGAATATCGACAGAAGCGGAATCGGTCCCGCCGTTGCCGTCACTGATCGTGTAGGTAAAGGAATCGGTTGCCGTTTCACCGACCGCCAGGTACTCAAATGCCCCGTTCGGATTGTAGGTAAATGTACCGTTCGACTGCATGGTCACGATGGCTCCGGAAGCAAGCGTAAATCCGCTGCCGATGCTGCCGGTTGTCATCCCCTGGCTGACGCCAATTACAGTCAGGATATCACTTGCATCAACGTCACTGTCCACACCGAAGTTATTATCGACGAAGACATCGGCTCCGACGAGAGTTGTATCTTCATCAGTAGTCACTCTGTCGTGAACGGCAACAGGATCATCATTAACACCATCGATGGTAATGGTGACCGTAGCGGTATCGGTAACAGTCCCATCGCTGATGGTGTAGGTGAAGGAATCGGTTGTCGATTCGCCATCAGCCAGGTATTCGAATGAATTATTGGGATTGTAACTGAACTTCCCATCTGCCTGCATCGTGACGATGGCTCCGGAAGCAAGCGTAAATCCGCTGCCGATACTGCCGGTATTACCGCCTTCACTGACACCCACAACAGTCAGTGTGTCGTTTGTATCTACATCGCTGTCTACGCCACTACCATTGTCGATGAAAACATCGCCATCCGGCAGAGTTGTATCTTCGTTGGTAGTCACAGCATCATCGACCGCTTCCGGAGGATCATTCTGTCCATACACGAAGACTGTTACGGTCGCGGAATCGGTTCCGCCGTTACCGTCGCTGATGATATAAGTGAATGTATCGCTGGCAGACTCGGTGGCCCCCAGGTAATCGAAGGCTCCATTCGGATCGTAGTCGAAAGTACCGTCAGCCAGCACTGTCACAACCGCACCGGAGGCAAGCGTGAACCCGCTGCCCACAGTCCCCGTATTCACACCCTGACCGATGCCAATCACGGTCAATACATCACTGAAATCGACATCAGTGTCTTCACCGTTTGAGTTGTCATCGAAGAGATTTTCGCCTGTGAGAGCGAAATCCTGGGTTGTGGAAAATTCGTCAGCAGCAGCCACTGGAGGATCATTCACACCTGTAATGGTAATCGTCACAGTTGCGGTATCAGTCGCCGTACCATCGCTGAGGGTGTAGGTGAATGAGTCTGTAACGGTTTCATCCACTGCCAGATCTTCAAAGGAATTATTGGGATCATAGGTAAACGTCCCATCTGACTGCAGTGTGACCACGGCACCAGAGACGAGCGTAAACGCACTGCCCACAGAACCGGCTCCACCACCATCACTGATCCCCGTTACGGATATCGTGTTGCTCGCATCGATGTCACTGTCGGCACCACTGCCGTTATCATCCAGGACATTTCCCCCATTGAGGACAGTATCCTCATTTGTGCCAAAGGCATCAGGAGCGGCTACCGGAGCATCGTTCGCACCAGAGATGGTAATAGAGGCAATCAGTTGAACCGTGCCGCCATTACTATCTGTCACATCGTAATGGTACACGATGACGGCATCTTCACCAGCGGCCAGATAGCCGTAAGCACTCGGATCAATGTCGAGCGAGTTACCGTTCACGGTGATACCAACATTGTTACCGCTGAACTTGACTATGTTAGTAGCCGACAGAACGTCTGTAGTATCGTCATCGCTTACATTCTGCAGCAGATCAATGCTGTAGCTACCGTCATCTTCAGTCACAGCAGAAGTGATGGTCAGGATCGAGGCAGTCGGATCATCATTCACACCGAGGACGGTAATAGTAGCAGTCTGAGCAACTGAGCCACCGTTGCCGTCGATCACATTATAAGAGTACTCGATGACGGCGGTTTCCCCGGCTGCCAGGCTGTTGTAGGCATTGGGGGTAATCTGGAGCAGGTTTCCGTTGACAACAATTCCGCTGTCATCACCACTGGTCTTGGTCAGATTAGCGACCAGCAGTGTGTCGCTCTGATCGATATCACTGGCGTGCGACAGCAGGTTGAGAGCGTAGACACCATCATCTTCTGTGGGAATAGACTCGACGCCCATCGAAACGATCGGAGCATCATTTCGTCCGTCGATGGTAATTGAGGCAGTCTGTGAAACCACACCGCCGTTGCCATCGATCACCTCATAACTATAGGTAATTACTTCGGATTCACCGACAGACAGGTAGCTGTAGAAGCTCGGATCAACACTCAGCGATGTACCGCTGGGGGTAATCCCGCCGGCATTGCCTGCATTGGTCTGTACCAGATTCTGGATCGTCAGCGTATCGTTCGTATCGACATCACTGGCATTGTCCAGCAGGTTCACACTGAAGCCGCCAGCATCTTCGTTACTGGCCGAGACGACTGGAGCACTCACTGTGGGAGCATCGTTCACACCGGTCACGGTTACCTGTACGGTTCCGGTCGCGAAACCGCCACGCTCATCCTCGACTGTGTAGGTGAAAGTATCAACGGCAGTCTCACCCACGGACAGATAATTATAGGCAACCGTAGGATCGTAGCTGATGGTACCGTCCATGTTCAGAGTCAGTGCCGCACCACCATTGGAGGTCATGCTGGGCAGACCGAAAACAGTCAGGTTATTGTCGTCGCCATCCGGGTCAGTATCGTTGGCCAGAACGTCGATGTTCGTGAGTTCGGTATCTTCGTTGGTTGCCACGATGTCAATATTGGCGATCGGGGCCTGGTTGGCTGAAATGGTCAGCGTCACCGTGGCGACATCGACACCACCATTGCCGTCATCAATTGTATAATTGAAGGAATCGGTCGCGGTGGCTAAACCAGTCAGACCATCAAACTGACCGTTAGGATCATAGGTAAATGATCCGTCATCGTTCACAGTCAACAGGGCACCGGATCCCAGTGTAATTTCCGTATTCACTGCGGCTGTCTGCCCATTCACCTCAGTGACATCAAAGGTGTCACTGGTATCAGGGTCACTATCAACGCCACTGCCGTTGTTCGCGAAGACATTTCCGTTATACTCCTGCTCTTTGTTGACATCCACAGCGTCATCTTGAGCAACAGGAGCGTCATTCACACCGGTAATTGTAATCGTGGCAGTCTGAGCAACTGAGCCCCCTTCACCATCGATTACGTTGTAACTATAAGTAATGACGGCAGATTCACCAACGGCCAGATAGTTGTAGGCACTCGGATCAATATCCAGTGAGTTGCCGTTGACCGTGATACCGCTGGCATCACCGCTGTCCAGTGTAAGACCACTGACATTCAACACATCGGTCGTATCCGGATCGCTGGCATTCGTCAGCAGGTCCAGGCTGAAACTGCCATCGTCTTCTGTCGCAGTCGTTGAGACGGCTGCACTGACGGCGGGGGCGTCGTTCACGCCCGTAATCGTAATCGTGGCAGTTTGAGGAACCGTGCCCCCTTCGCCATCAATCACGTTATAGGTGTAAGTAATCACGGCAGATTCACCGACGGCCAGGTAGTTGTAGGCACTCGGATCAATGTCCAGTGAATTCCCGTTGATCGTGATTCCGCTGTCATCGCCGCTGTCCAGTGAAAGACCGCTGACATTCAACACATCGGTCGTATCCGGATCGCTGGCGTTCGTCAACAGGTCCAGGCTGAAGCTCAGGTCGTCCTCTGTCGCAGTTGTCGTGACGGCGGCACTCACTGCAGGAGCGTCATTCACACCGGTAATTGTAATCGTGGCAGTCTGAGCAACTGAGCCCCCTTCACCATCGATTACGTTGTAACTATAAGTAATGACGGCAGATTCACCAACGGCCAGATAGTTGTAGGCACTCGGATCAATGTCCAGAGAGTTACCGTTAACCGTGATGCCGCTGTCATCGCCGCTGTCCAGTGTAAGACCACTGACATTCAACACATCGGTTGTATCTGGATCACTGGCATTCGTCAGCAGGTCCAGGCTAAAGGTACCGTCGTCTTCCGTTGCGGTCGTTGAGACGGCTGCACTGACTACAGGAGCATCGTTCACACCCGTAATTGTAATCGTGGCAGTCTGAGGAACCGTGCCCCCTTCGCCATCTATAATGTTATACGAGTAGACAATCACGGCAGATTCACCGACGGCCAGGTAGTTGTAGGCACTCGGATCAATGTCCAGTGAATTCCCGTTAACCGTGATGCCGCTGTCATCGCCGCTGTCCAGTGACAGACCACTGACATTCAACACATCAGTGGTATCCGGATCGCTGGCGTTCGTCAGCAGGTTCAGGCTGAAAGTGCTATCGTCTTCTGTGGCAGTTGTCGTGACGGCAGCACTCACTGCAGGGGCGTCATTCACACCCGTAATCGTAATTGTGGCGGTCTGAACAACGGAGCCCCCTTCACCATCGATTACGTTATAGGTATAAGTAATCACGGCAGATTCACCGACGGCCAGGTAGTTGTAGGCACTCGGATCAATGTCCAATGAGTTACCGTTAACTGTGATTCCGCTGTCGTCGCCGCTGTCCAGTACCAGATTACTCACGTTGAGTACATCGGTCGTGTCGACATCGCTGGCATTCGTCAGCAGGTCCAGGCTGAAGCTGACATCATCTTCCGTTGCGGTCGTTGTGACCGCAGCACTGACAGTCGGTTCATCATTCACACCGGTTACGGTGACGGTCACAGTTCCCGTATTACTGACCGCATTGTTATCATCCTTGGCTGTAAAGTTGAAGGTCACCTGGCGGGTTTCACCGGCGGCCAGATCCTGAAAATCGCTACCGGGATCAAATGTAAGAGTCCCATTACCAGTCGAGTAAGCGGTCCCTTCGCTGGGCTGTAAGGTAATCTGATAGGTCAGTGTCGCGCCGAGGTCGATGTCGGTACCCAACACACCCGTCGTAACCGCCGATCCATCTTCATCTGCGTCCAGGCTGTCGTTGGAAACAACTGGGGCATCATTCAGCCCCAGAACGTCCATCGTTACGGTTGCGATGCTGGTTCCACCGTTGCCATCATCAATCGTATAATCAAAGCTATCGAAGTAGTGATCACCTTGGATCAGATAATCGAACGCCCCATTCGGATCATAGTCGAAAGTACCATTGGCATTCACTGTCAGCAGAGCCCCGGAACCCAGAGTGATCTGACTTCCCACACTCGCAGAGACGCCATTCACTTCGCTGACAGTGAAGCTGTCAGTCGAATCGGGATCGCTGTCGACACCATTGCCATTATCGGCGAACAGATCACCGCTGGCCGGAGTATCTTGATTTGTCGCAAACTCATCATTTTCTGCGATCGGAGCGTCGTTAATGCCATGAATCCTGATGGTGTAGGTGCCTCCATCCGTACCACCGTTGCCATCGGAGATTTTATACGTAAATGCTTCGTCGTAAGATTCACCAACGGCTAGAAAGTCATAGCTATCGTTCGGGTCAAATGTGAAACTGCCGTCTGCATTCGCAGTCAGCAATCCTCCGAGTCCGATGGAAATAGTAGCCCCCACATTCCCGACAGAGCCATTGATTTCTGTTATCAGCAGGGAATCGTCTTCCGCATCAGTGGCAAATTCAAAAATCGCCCCGGCGGGAGTGCTTACAGGATTATCTTCATCTGCGCCTACCGTCAGAATTGTATTGGGATTGGCGACAGGGTCATCATTCACACCGGTAATGGTGATCGTCACGGTCGCGGTATCGGTGCCGCCGTTTCCATCGCTGAGGGTATAGGTAAAGGTTTCGGTCGCGTTCTCACCTAGAGCCAGATAGTCAAACACCCCATTGGGCTGATAAGCAATCCCCCCACCGCTGAACAGTGTCAACGATGCACCGGAAGCCAGCACAACCTCATTACCCACATTGGCTGCGCTACCATTGACGGCCGTTACCTCAATACTGTCGCTCGTATCAGGATCGTAGTCCGCACCATTGCCATTATCGCTGATCACACTGTGAAAATTAAAATGCAGTGTTTCGTTTTGAGTAATCGTAAAGTCATCATCCTGAGCAACGGGTGCATCGTTCGCGCCATGAATGGTAATGGTCACCGATGCCGTATCTGTGCCCCCGTTACCATCGCTGATCTTGTAGGTAAAGGTTTCGGTCGCAGTCTCACCGACAGCCAGATAGTTATAGAATCCGTCTGGATTAAACGAAAAACTACCATCTGACTCGAGAGTCAGTTTTCCACCTGCGCCGATCGTAATCTCATTTCCGACATCCACAGAGGAACCGTTTACTTCCACTACGGTCAGCGTGTCATTCTCGACATCGGTGTCGTTCGCAATGACCGCCGCCGGTCCGATTGCATTGAATACATCATCTTCGTTATTGGTGGTATACTCATCGTTTACGGCCACCGGAGGGTCGTTCACAGCGTTGACTGTGACAGTAAAGGTATTCGACAGCACGGCATTCCCGGCGACGTCGATGGCCTGAATGACAATATCCGCTGACCCACTCACATCCTGCCGGGAAGTCAAAATGAGTTCGTCTGTGGCGAAATCAAAATTGACAATGGCATTCGTAATGGAATCAACACGGTAGCTGAGCGAGGTTCCCCCGTTCTGATTAAAGAAATCAGTGAAGGGGCCCAGGTTGAAGCTGCCGAAATCTTCGTTGAGTGTCTGGTTCCCGATGGGAGTCGCTGTGGTAGGCGCAATCGTATCCAGTTCAAAATTGACATCGAAGGCACCAGCCGGGCTGACATTGTCATGTTCGTCCATGGTCCAGAAGTGCAGCGTGTGTGTGCCGCCTTCCAGGGAAGCACCACCATTCAGGTTGGTTTCCAGCCAGCTGCGTGACAGTGTGAAAGTACCACCGTTGGCGCCGCTAGAGAGCAGACCAAAGATATTTACATAGCTGCCCCCATCCAGGGCGACTTTAAATTTAGTAATCAGACTCTCGTCAGAAACAGTACCGACAATCGTCAGTTCGTTAGTGATGCCATCTGAATCGGAAGCCCCGGAATCTACTTCCAAACCGGCTACCACAGCCGGCGCATCCTGGTCCCCAATCAGTTCCAGTTGCACCGTGGGCACGTTGCGATTGTTGTTCATCATCTGCAGGTCGTAGTTGTCGATGTCACCATCTTTGTCACTATCCTGCTCTTCCGAGTAATAGTTCTGAGTAGGATCCAGGCCCATCGACGTAATCATCTGCGAGGTGAAATGATTGAATCCGAACAGATGCTGGTAAGAGGCAGCCAGAGCCTGCTGATACTCAGTATCACTGACAGAGCCACTGCCGTCCGAGTCACCCGGCATAAAGATGTCGATGGTGAAATTGCCTGTGGCTGCCGTCTGGCCCTGGACGAAGATCGCGTAATCACCAGGCGCCAGTGTGGCCAGGACCAGTGAGCTGGACGTGCCAGCATGATCGTGTTCAGCCAGTTGCAGCGGAACCACAGCATTGGTGTTCGCATCCAGAATCTGGACCGCAGCCGGATTAAATGCAGAGCCGGGAGAGGCATGAACCTCAAATCCCAAAGTCGGCGAGCTGCCGGCACCAACCGTCAGCAGCAGTTCCGTCGAATCATTTGGCTGGTTGACAGAACTCTCCAGCGACGCCAGGATGTTGCTCGCCAGCAGGGTCCGGTCTTCCAGACGCTCTACGTGGCTGGCATATCCAATCGGACGAGACATCCGAAAAGGTAAACGACGCTTGAATTTGCGAGTAGAGTTGCGGCCAAATAATCTCTTGAGGCTCTTCATAGTGTTTTTACTCGTATTGGATTGGATAGTGGTCAAAGAATATACAGGTATGGCAGATGAGGATATTTACTGTCGAAATAGACACATACTTTGACGATTAAGCTAATTAAACCTAACAGTCAGCCACTTGCTCGAAATACGTTTTTTTCTTTTTGAGTACGCATTTTTAGCTCAAGTTTTCAGCTAATAATGCAATTTATGAAATATCTTTGCCTACGCGTGAAGGAATTGCAATTAATAAAAAGGCAATCTGGAATGTTTAGGAGATCTAGTTCAGGTTGTAGGACCTTCGTAAAGATCAGCGCAAAAATGAGTTTCATGTTCAGTAGGGGGGATAGGATACGCTGATGCCTTAACTCAACAATAAAGTTTCATTTAGGCAACACGCTTGTTAAGAAACCTGAACAAAACCCAAAAACAGATCAACCGATTCCGATACGTCACACACAGGGACCTTCAGGCACGGTCTTTCCCCGTAAAATAGGCAATCCAGAGGGGAAATTAACGTTTGCAACCGAAAATCAGTATGAAGAGACCTGTTCAGCACTAAATTGATTCGCCAGAGCTGATCCCACATACCGAACTAGAGTGAAGAAGAGTGATTATGACTCTCCCGCGGGATTTCTACCTCGACCGAGGCCTGAATCCAGGGAGTCAGGTCATTCGGTCTTACAAATACATTGTTTGAGCTGAATCGGTTCGTCCTGACATCCTGCAGCTGGATTCAGGGAAAAAATCAACGACAGGTCTGCAGATAAACAATCTGGTGATCGCACGAGTTGGAAAACATGCGAATGAATAAATTTTCACAATGGATTGTGGTTGCTCTCGCGATCAGTACTCACAGTATCGTTTTCGGTGGTGAAACCTACCCGGAACCTGGCTACCTTGACGAATCGGCTCCGGCCACGGAAGAGAGTCTGTACCAACCGATCTCGCTAAATGTAGCAGAGGAAGCAGTTTGCGCTCCTGATACCATGGCCGCTCAGGACTGTGTGAATCAGATCTGCCTGCCCGAATGCCAGTGCTGCAATTTCCTTGAGCAGTTTCTGATGCGTCATTCGCCGATCTACCCTTCGATGAACTCACAGCGGGTTCGCGTCGGCGGCTGGTTGGACCAGGGTTTTACAGGCAACTTCCAGAAACCTTCGAACAACTTCAACCTGCCTGTCACCTTCAACGACCGCTCCAACGAATACCAGATGAATCAGCTGTACCTGTTCGTCGAGCGTCCCGTTGACTTCGGCGGCGACGAGTTCGACTGGGGTTTCCGGGGAGACCTGCTCTACGGTACCGACTACTTCTATACAACGGCCCTCGGTCTGGAAACCCGCTCTGATGGAGCCCCTCACTGGAACAGCTCTGACGGACCTCGGAGCAGCGGCGGATATAATTATGCCATGTACGGTCTGGCGATGCCTCAGTTGTACGCTGAATTCTATCTGCCCTTCCTGTCTGGCGTCAGCTTCAAAGCCGGTCACTTTTATACACCCATCGGTTATGAAAGCGTGATGGCTCCGAAGAACTTCTTCTACTCGCACTCTTACAGCATGCAGTATGGTGAACCCTTCACTCATACCGGTGTCCTGGGCACAGTCCAGATCAATGAACAACTGCAGGTACTGGCTGGTGTCGCTCGGGGCTGGGATGCCTGGGAAGATCCGAATGACGATGCGGAACTGCTGGCAGGAATTGGCTGGAATAGCGCTAATGAAGACACCAGCATCAACCTGACCCTGACTTCAGGCGATCAGGACAACGGAATCAGCAATACCGCCAACCGGACCCTGATCAGTTTTGTACTGTCTCACGACTTCACCGACTGCCTGACCTACGTCTTTCAGAGTGATTTCGGTATTCAGGACAACGGAACCATCAATAACCAGTTTCAGGCTGTTCCTGCAAAATGGTACTCCTTCAATCAGTACCTGTTCTACGACATCACCGATAAATTCGCCGTGGGTGCCCGCTTCGAGTATTTCCGGGATCAGAACTTCTCACGGGTCCTGCAGGTCCCCGAGTTCCTGGCCTCCGGTGGAAACTATTACGGGCTGACCGTGGGTGCCAACTGGCGACCACACCACTGCGTCACCGTGCGACCGGAACTGCGTTTCGACTGGTCTGATACCCAGGCTCCGCTGGTCGGTGTTCAGGGACCTTACCGTAACTTCCAGTCTGATTACCAGGTCCTGCTGGGTGGTGACGTGATCATCCGCTTCTAATTCAGAAAGCGGATGAGGACCGTTCGAATGTCGAGCAGAAACCTGCTCAATGGTCATCTTCATAATAGGGTTCGACGTGCACCACGACCTCCCGCACGGAGGGCCAGTCGTGTTGAATCTGCTGGCGAACCTGCTGGGCCAGCAGATGGGCCTGATCGACAGTTTCGTTCGGGTTGACTTCGATATCGATATCAACATGCGCGTCAGGTCCTGCTGTCTGGATCCGGACTTTCTCCACGTCCAGCACCCCTGCCACCTTCCGGGCTGAAGCCCTGACCTGATCAAAATACTTCTGATCGGGAATCTTATCGGTGAGTTCATGCAGGTTCTCCCGGGCAGCGACCCAGCCCAGATAGACCATAATCACCGCCAGCAGCATTGCCGTGATGTGATCGATCAAATGGCCGTAACCGGGGATCCAGCTGGCAATCAGGAGCCCCAGGGCCGCCAGGAAGCTGGTCAGGGCATCGGTTCGATAATGATAAGCTTCGGCAATCATCGCCGAGCTCTTCTCCTGACGGGCCATACGCAGCACCACACGACAGGTCACTTCCAGCAGTACAGCAGCAAACAGCGGAATCGTCCAGCTCACCCAGCCGATCACCTCATACTGGAGATGGCTGAACGCCGCCACCAGTTGATAGAAGAACATTCCGGTCCCGACAAGAAAGATTAAGATGCCCAGTTGGAATCCTGCCAGCGGCTCATAGCGACCATGTCCGAACGGATGGTCTTCATCAGGAGGCTGCTCTGCCAGGCGAATTGCGAACAGGATTGCCAGGGAAGTAAACACATCGGCACAGCTCGCCAGGGCATCAACCAGCAGGACCGAATGCCCCAGAAACCAGAGTCCTACCAGCTCCATTGCGATCACAAACAGCCGGACTGTAATCCCGACCCAGGCGACTCTCATGAGTCGGGAGGTCCGTCTGCGCCGGATCTTCGAAACATCTTCTGATAATTCCAGCGGTTCCGGAAATTCCTCCAGCAGAGGAGCCGGAGCAGGCTCATTCGAATTACCAGCGCTGTCAGCAGCTGCCATACCAGTCAACACACATCAATGAGGATCAGGATTGAAGGAGAGAAGTCCGCTGCAGGTTCACAGTGAACACCGTTATCTCCGCATCTTGATTGGATTGAGGCAGTTTGACAAGAGCGAAACGAGCCAAAGCGTGATTGGGAACCGATTTGAGAACAGTTTGTCTCAGCCGGTGCTGTCGCTCAATCTGCGTCAGGCAGAATCAGGATATCGGGCAGGCTCAGCTGGTTTTCCTTCACCATGATTTTGGCCGCGGGCCATTGCTCCATCGGCGTAATCATGATGGTCTCGTTCTCTTCGATCAGGATGGTATCCCCGGTCATCGCAGGACCAACTGAGGGATGCCAGAATGCAGCCATACCAGGCTGAAACTTGAACTCACTGTTGATCAGAATCGACGTCTCAGCCGACTGATATCCCATGATGTCCGCCTGGTCCGCATGCTGCCATTCATCGGGGCAATCGTATTTTTCGTAGATGCGTTTCACCCGGTTCCACGTGTCAAACAGAGCCCAGTCCGGCTTGGAAAAATACATTCCCGTCGCCTGCATGAGCAGTGCCAGATGATGCGATTTAATGATACTGGAAGGAGGTTTTCCCAATGAAACGGTGCGTGTCGCAGCCGCATGCAGACCGTTTTGGGAACCGACGGCCGAGATCACACAGTAACGCTCGAGGCGGTCTTCGCCATAGCCCCAGTGTCGATAACGGATACTCTGTCCGTCTGCCATCACCTGTAACCGCCGGGGGTTGACGCCATGTTTCAATAGACGATGTGAAAGACAGCCGGCGATCTCCTGTTCCGTGTTTCCCCGTTCAACCCGGCGGGCAGTCGCTTCGACCGCATGCGAAACCAGTTTCCCCAGTTCGCGGATGCGTTCTCCTTCGAGTTCGGTAAACGGGAACCGCAGGGTCCTTAATTCGTCGGAGAGGTTCAGCGTTCCTTCAACCCCAGTGTCGCTGGCAACATTGCGACCTTTACACAGGTCCCGCACCAGTTGCGACAACGGTTCGTGCCAGGGGCGGGTTTTGATCTGGAAGCCCAGTCCCGGAATCGCACGGTCAAAAATCTGATTGGCGTCCACATTGCTGCAGGCAATCAACCGGGCATCCGGGGTAATGAAAACCGCAGCACAGGGATCGTTCGATCCGGCACGGGTCAGTTCGGCGCCCGCGGTGAACCAGGCCATATTCTCGGGAGACTGCAGTAGCAGCGCGTCGAGGTTATGAGCCTCAAGCAGCGAAATCACCTGTTGCTGCTTGTGTTCTACATCGGTGGCACGCCGGGGGTCTGTCGTGGGAATCTCTCCGGAAGAGATTGGTGCATGAGCATTCACTGCTACGATGGTCATTGAGGACTCCCTGCTGGTACTACTACAAACAATCTTCCCAACACACGATTGTGACCCTCTGAAATTTGTCTGAATTGAAGTCAGTGTCAATAAATGAGTTTTGTATTTAAAATAGCTGAAGTCAAGCATTTCCCGCTGATCTCAACGGCGAAATACAGGTTTTATCTTCATAGAAACGATTAACGGATTTTTCAGCACCGGTTCTACCGCTGCAGACAGACAGAGATGATTGGTTGAGGACAGGAGGGTGCAGCCAGAAAAGGCAGATAAAGAGAATAAACGCATCCTGCAACGCACTCCGTTCCTACCATTAATCATATCAGGATATGAAAGAAATCAAGACCATTTTCGATCAGCTGTCAGGGGCACGCCCCTCTACAACCCGAAAATACGTCATTCTGTCGCCCTGACGTCAACGCAACAGGCTGCGAATGTTCAGTGACCGCCCTGAGACTTTCTGAATAACCGACTGGACCCGGGTCTCTTCTTTTTCCAGTTCAGCGATCACTTCCGAGTACTGGCGATTCAGCTTTTCAATCAGCTGATCCCGCTCCTGCTGGGCCAGCTGTTCAATCTGTTGGGCCAGTGCCTGCTTCTGACGACCGATTTCCGCCTGGCAGGCCAGCTTCAGCCCTCGGGCAATCTGCTCGCCGGTTTCCGATTCCAACCGCCAGACAGGCTGGCTGTAACTTCCCGATCCCTCCAGGGTCGCTGAGATGGAATCGATGGTGGAGAGAGCCTGGGCGACGACTTGTGTCAGAGGCTTGAGGCCCGCCTGCTCGGAATCGAACTGAAACCGCACGGGAGTCTGTTTAAATTCCACCCGGCACGTGAAATCATTTTCCCGAAACGAAATCCGCGACTCGCACTCGGTCTGATCCGCGATCAGTGCCAGCGATAACTTATCGGAATTCTCAAGTTGAATTATTTTCTGTTTCGGCAGGTCAAACTTGACGAGGAAGTCGTGTGTAGGCTGCTGCTCATAAAATTTGAGTTCTCCCGCAAGCCTGACTTCTCCTTCCGCCTCGACGCGTGCCTGCAGTTGAATCGGACGGCGATACGCTGTCGGCTCAGAGGAGAGTTCCCGTACGAGTGCCTGAAACGGATATTTCTGTTGATTCACTCGCGCGTTTCCGCTCACTTTGATCTGCTTGAATAACACATTCGGCAGTGCATCCGCGGGTCGGAAGTCAATCCATTCTCCCTGCATCCGTTCCGGTTCGGGTTCGTCGCGCATGGTTCTGACAGTCTGAAAGATCATACTCGACCAGCCGGTCATCTCTTCCAGTTGTGCTGTGAGTTCTTCACCAATCAGCGCGTGCAGAATTTTCTCTGGATCGGGAGAGACGGAGTCCATCAGCGAATCGAGTTGAGCCAGATCCTGATCTTTGGCCTCTTCGATCCGCTGGAAATCGCGTTGTGCCAGTTGAGGAAGGTTGTTGAGTTCCTCCCGCATCTGCTTGCCTTCCTTGACCAGCAGATCGACACGTTCAGCCGACTCCGCGTAGGTTTTGATTCGATCCAGGGTCTTACCCTCGGCGGTTTTGACCGAATCCTGAACCGAATCCAGTTCCAGCTTCACCTGGTCCACCCTCGATTCATACTGTGCGAAACGCTGCTTCCACTCCAGTTGGACCTGCTTTGAAACCCGTACGGTTGCCAGACGATCGGGATCCAGCTGCTCGACAGCTGACTGCTTCAAAACATCCAGCCAGCTCTTACCCAGTTGTTTTGACTTTTTCCGAAAGGGGGCGAAGTTCAAATGAAAGTGACTGCCCGGCTCCGAATTCTCTTCTGCAGTTGCAACAGTGGAACGTGGCGAATTGAATTCCATTTCCAGAATGGCCGCCTCTTCGACAATCAGGTTCCGCTGTAGCAGTGGGCGTCCCGCGAGTTTCAGTTCCATCTCAGAAAACGTGGCGATGTAGCTCTTGTCCTTGGCCGGACTGGAGATTGCCACCGGGCCGGTCTTGATCGCCGGGGGAAAGAAACCGGTTTTGAGATCGTAAATTTCCACCTGCGTTCCCGTCACGGTTTGACTCATTTGAATCAGGCCGGAGCGCACGAGCGGATCAAAGGCGAAGGCAAAAAAGACCCAGATAATCGCTGCCAGGGTCAGGCGGGGGAGCAGGTAATTCCACTTCATGAAACCTCTCCCATCACGGTACCGACTTCGGTTCCCCAGAGCAGTTTGACAATCCAGTACCTTTTCAGCCGCTCAGCCACGATCGGCGTGTATTTTTCGAAGAGGGGACGCGTCAGTCGATAAGCCGGATAGAACAGACAGAGCCCCAAGAGTAAGCTACCCATCACGACGGTATTATTGAAATCAGTCCAGGGAGCCAGCGGGAGTTCATACACGCTTTGCCAGAATCCCTGTAACGACGGCGCGCTGAGAACCTTTTTCCCCAGCAGATGACTCAACGGATCGAGCAAAACACCCAGCCAGGAAAAGACGAGGGTTGCCAGGGAAGCGGAGCAGAGATTGACCTTGGAACTTGCCAGAATGAACAGCAGCATCAAGACGATCAGATTATCTTTGGGAACCAGACCGATCACCATGCCCATACTGAACCCGAGGGCCAGTTGACGTGGTGAGGAAACGCCACTGAAGGCGCTGGCCAGAAATCGCAGAGAGCGAAGCCAGTAAGACATTTCGGGGTGAACTCCGTTATATCATTGGAGTTAAAAGGAATAAAAATTCTGCCTGCCTGCGTAAGAAGGTCAGGCAGAATCCCCCCTGTTAAGCCTTAATATCGGCTGAAAGCCTCGCGCGTCTTAATCGTTATAATCAGAAAATCTTAACATTCGCGGAGATAATATCAGTATCACTACTGAGTTGAGGCGGTCGAACAGCCAGAAATGGTCTCAGAAAGACTGGGGAATCCTGGATTTCCCCCATGTACGGTCCAGATTACTTCTGAATCCAGAGCATGACGAGCGACCAGCCCAGCCAGACAGCGAACAGGCCGACCAGCAGGTTCCCGGCGATGTTGATCAATGCATGATGCATCTCTGCATTCCGCAGCAGACTGACAGTCTCATGACCGAATGTGGAAAAGGTGGTCAGTGAGCCCAGCATGCCGGTGATCAGAAACAGGCTCACATGTTTATGCACCCACACTGAAGAGTGAATCTGCTTATGCGAGACGATCGCCATCAGAATGCCGATCAACAGGCAGCCTGTCGCATTCACCACGAAGGTACCCGCGGGAAATCCGGGGTACTTTCGTGACATGAATTCCGTGATACTGTAGCGCGCAATCGCTCCGAAAAATCCCCCCAGTCCAACGGCCAGCAGTTGTGACACCTGTTATCCCTTTTTTCAGTCTGCTCAGCCTGCTGACACAGGCGTACGAATCGGTTTAAGTTCTCGAAAGACTACTTGGAAGAGATCTTCCACAGGTGCTTGTCGCTGCGCAGGAACAGCGCGTTATCCGCAATCGCGGGCGTGGCAAGAATCGTCTCTTTCAGATCGATTTCGCCCGTCTCTTTACCTTCGTCTGCCCCCACCTGCACCACCTGTAACAGTCCTTTTTCGTTGACCAGGTACAGATGCTTGCCGGCGGCGATCGGGGTCGCACTGAAAGGACCTTTTAACCGCAGACGCCAGACTACTTCGCCATCTTCCGGATTCGCAGAGGTCAATACGCCTGCCCGGTTCACGGTGAAGACTTTCTTCTCATACACCAGGGGACTGGCCGTCGCGGGAGAGAGCTTCTGTTCCTGCCAGAGAACCTTGGGAGGTTCGCTGCTGGACCCGGGTGCGAGTGCGGTGAGACCGTTGGAAGGAATATACAGCGTATTGTCTCCGACCGTGGTCGAAGGAATACGGCCGGCTCCCTGTTCGTAGCTCCACGCGGTATCACCCGTCTCGGGATAAACCGCATCGACGCCTTCACTCGACTGCAACAGCACCAGGGTTTCGGCGCTGTCAGAAGCTTTCAGAATCGCGGGCGAGGTCCAGTTAGCAACCCGGGGACGTTTGATTTTCCAGCGGGAGATGCCGGTTTTCACATCCAGGCCGGTGGTGAAAGAATCGTCGTCATTCTCGACGGGTACGATCAGAGTCTCACCCACGACGATGGGTGAAGAGGCCATTCCCAGGCTGTTGCTCGCATTGGGGAAATCGTGTGACAGACCACGGATCCAGAGCAGGTTTCCGTCCAGGTCCAGACAGACGACATCATTGCTCGAAAATGTGGCGAACACCCGCTTGCCATCACTGGCAGGAGTCGGCGTTGCCACGCACATTTTGTTGTGACACTGTGTCCGCCCCGTTGCCCAGAACTGACGGTCCCAGAGCTGCTTGCCGGTCTTTGCATCGAAACAGAGCACGTGCAGCTGGTCCTGTTTGAAGCCGGTGGTGCTGGTCAGAAAGACCTTGTCTCCCACGATGATCGGCCCCGAAGCCCCCCGACCTTCCAGATCGGCGGTCCAGGCAATGCTCTCCTGGTCGACCAGGGTCGGCGGTGTATCCGAAGTCGCCACATTGTTAGTCAGCGGTCCCCGGAACTGCGGCCAGTCGGCTCCACAACACAGACCGATGGCAATCAGAGGCATCACAAGTTGAAAGGCACTCTTATTCATAATTTTAACCTGTCAGGAAAGTATGTTTGAATTCGAGGAGAAACTGCAGATCGGCAGTTACGGTGTTAACTGCGTCGTTGCCTCTGGTTTTTCGGAAAGTACACCAGTCCCGGAAGGACGGGCGATTCGTAATTGAAACTGGTAGCGTTGTGCCCAGCTTTCGGTCTGCTCGTTTTGACAGAGTTTGAGCAGAATCACATTTTTTCCCGGTTTGAATGTCACGGGCACACTGTATTGATCCATGATCATCCCGCGGTGATATTCATTGCGGGCAAACAGCAGCTTGCCATTCACCCAGATTTTCCAGGCATTGGGTGTTCCCAGGCGAATCTCCAGTTCCTGTTCCCCCGGGCTATAAAAGTCAGCCGCACAATACATCACGGCCCCTTTGTAGGGAGAAATCTCTTTCGCGATGTCGAAGATACCGTAATCGTCTTCTGTATTCACCGACTTCCAGTTCACTTCCCCTTCCTTGCCTTTCAGGGCCGAGGAGAAGTCCAGATTTTTCTCGGGCGGGTAGGCCGTGTCGTATCCCTTCAGTTCCCGGTTATCGAAGGGGCCGATAATCTTCCAGTCCGACAGGAAACCGAAATGCTTCTGCAGGTCGATCTTCTCGCCCAGGCTGCGCAGCGGTTTGACAATCGCTTTCACCTGATCATCATCGGTCGCGCCGCTCAGTGCCTGCTCGTAGGCCTGCTTGGCTGCATCTTTCTTGCCGTCTTTTTCCAGTTTCTTGGCCTGATCAATCAGTCGCTGCACGGCATCACGTCTGAGAGTCACACTGGGGTCGTTGATCATCCCGGGAATGATGCGTTCACTGGCACTCGCGTCTACTTTGATGAGCGTTTCGTAAGCCAGTCGTCGTGCCCGGGGATTGTGGGATTTGTCCAGAATGAACTTTTCGAGTTCTGCTTCAGGCAGCTTTCCCTGCTGAATCGCGTTCGACGCGACTGCTTCAAATGCCCCGCACAACCAGTTGACCGCCAGGGGATTCGCCCCCTTGAAACTGGACAGAATCGGAATCAGTGCCGACGCATCTGCCTGGGAAAGCGATTGAACCGCCTGGGAGGCAGCCTGATTTCCCTGCCCCTCTTTTTGAACCTGTTTGATTCTGGCGATCTGTTGTTCCACATCATCCGCCCGCACGCTGCTCAGTACGCTGAACAGACACAAACAGCAGAAAAGAATACGACTTCGCTGCATGAGAATCTCCCGACTTTCAAAATTGTTCTGAATCAGCAATCTCCGCTGCCTGGAGATCGCGTCGATGAGTAGAGTCAAGTGCCTGCGATTGTACCAGTTTCCTTCCTACACCAACAAGTATGCAGGTAAATTTCCCCGGGAAGTCGCAATCACGGAATGCTGCCTGTCGGCTAATTCAAACGAACTTCCTGCATTCCCTTCGTGTCTTGGCTGAATCTGAGTCTTGCCTGTGATATAATTCCCGTACGAATCAGATTGACTACTTTTGAGCCCCAGGAACTTCTCGTATGTCTTTAATTCTCAGCCAGACTCTGAATCGACTGCTCGAGGGAGAGAATCTGGAGAGTGAAGCGACCCGCCAGGTCATCTCCTCGATCATGCAGGGAGAATGCAGCGATGCCCAGATTGCCGCGCTGCTCACAGCACTCCGCATGAAAGGCGAAACGTCGGACGAACTCGTCGGCGCCGCCCAGGCGATGCACGCCAAGGCGCTCGCGATCCCCACGAACAGGCAAGGCCTGCTGGATACCTGTGGCACCGGCGGCGATCAGCTGCACACCTTCAACATCAGCACGACAGTCGCCCTGGTCGCGGCGGCAGCCGGCATCCCTGTCGCCAAGCATGGCAACCGCAGCGTCTCCAGTTCCAGCGGGTCGTCTGATGTCCTCGAAGCACTCGGGGTCCGACTCGACCTGACACCTGAACAAATCGGCCAGTGTCTGGAGACCACCGGCATCGGATTCTGCTTCGCTCCCCTGCTCCATTCCGCGATGAAATATGTTGCCCCGGTCCGCCGGGAACTCGGCATTCGCACCATCTTCAATTACCTTGGGCCTTTAACGAATCCGGCCAGCGCCGAGTACCAGTTGCTGGGGGCCAATTCGGTAGAGGCTGCGGAAAAAATTGCTCAAGCCCTGTTAAAATTAGGTCGAAAACATGCATTGGTTGTCTGTGGCAACGGAGAACTGGATGAGGTCAGCCTCTGGGGAAAAACGACCGTTTTCGAAGTGACGGGTGCCAACCTGAATCGCTTCGAATGGACGGCTGCGGACTTCGGGTTACCCGAATGCGACGTAAGTCAGTTGACAGTCGAATCCTCCGAGCAAAGTGCCAATATCATCCGCGAGATCCTGAATGGTGAACAGGGCCCGGCCCGTAACATGGTCGTCGCCAATGCTTCAGCTGCTTTACTGGCTGCTGAACAGGCTTCCGATCTGATGCAGGCTGTTCAAAAGGTCGCTCAACTGATCGATGAGGGAAAAGTACGCGAAAAACTCCAACAACTCATCGACTTTAGCAGTAGTAGAGGAGGAGAATAAATAAGACGAAATTCCACGCGGGTCTAACAAAAAACGAATGCTTTCGTCAGGTTGACTTGCCGAATCTGGACTGACTCTTATAATTCCTCAAAACAATGTCACCCCGACCGGAGACCATGTTCAGTGGTTTCTGGCAAAAATAAAGGTCTCACCATTATGAATGCTGAAGCACAACGCAAACTGATTTTCAATCCGGATGAGGCCAATCTCCGTTTACCGCTCGTACGGGCCATCGTCAAAGACATTGTCGCACTGTACGAGAATCTGCATGATCGCCAGGAACGGATCGAAGAGATCAAGCATCTCCCCGGCTCCACCACGCGCGATGAAGACTCCGTCTACAGTGAAGAACTGCTGCAGGCCGAGCTGGATATCGAGAACGACAAAGAGCAGCTGAAAACCTACGAAGATGAACTGCTCGAACTGGGTGTCGAGCTGGAAGATCCTGCTCTGGGTGTCGTCAACTTCCCGACCCTCCGCGAAGGCAAAGAGGTTTACCTCTGCTGGAGACTGGGTGAAGAGGAAGTCGGCCATTGGCACTCCCTCGACGAAACCTACTCAGATCGCCGTTCGCTGCTCGAAGAGTCCATCGACAACGATGACCACAACGACATGCTGATGTAAGCCCGCTGCTTACTCAGCCTGCACCCGTTGTTCCCACGCTGCATACGCTGCTTTCATCTGTTTCGTAATCTTCGGCTTCTGGTCGGCGAGATCAGTTGTCTCGCTCAGATCCTGATCCAGATCAAACAGCATGAAGGGCTTGTCGGGATTCGTCCGCAACAGTTTATAATTTGCATGCCTCACTGCTGCGTATTTCCGGTACTGGAAAAAGAATGTCCGCGGCTCTGCCGATTCCGGATGCTCCAGTGCCGGCAGCATGTTCTTGCCATCCAGCGTTCGATCTGCAGGGCGCTCTCCTCCGGAGACCGCAATCAGGGTCGGCAGGATATCCAGGCTAATCAACGGGCTGCTGTTAACAGAGCCTGCTTCAATGCGACCGGGATAACGCACGATCGCCGGCACGCGGATGCCCCCCTCCCATAAAGTGACGCCGCCATCCCGCAGGGGTTTGTTGGAAGCGACTTCCAGTCCGCGGTCCTTGAGCATGAACGCACCGTTGTCCGAATACCAGATCACCAATGTGTTATCCCGCAATCCGCAGGCGTCCAGTTGATCCAGCACGCGGCCGATCGCCGTATCCAGCGCGGTCACAACGGCACGATATCGTTTGCGGGGATCTTTGGTCTCGGGTGAATAGCCATACGCGGCAAAGGCACTGTCCGGCGCCTGCCATTCATTGCCCTGTCCCGGTTGCTTGTTGCGTTTACTGGGAAAATGCGGTGCATTAAAAGGCAGATAGATGAAAAACGGACGCTTTTGATTCTCAGTGATGAAACGACACGCCTCATCCGCAAACAGCTCAGTAGAATAGCCTTTCTCAAAGACTTCATTGAGGCCACGCCACAGATCGTGCCGCCCGGCGTAGTAGTGGTGATAATAGTCGATGTTGCCGGCTGCGAATCCAAAGAACTCGTCAAAGCCCCGCTCGGTCGGTCGGCTGCCTTTGGAAAAGCCGACATTCCATTTACCAAAGCAGGCCGTCCGGTATCCTTGAGGCTTGAGATACTGAGGAATCAGTCGCTCACTCTGTCGCAGGCCATCTGCGTAATTTTCATCTGCACTCAACTGGTGATTCAGGCCGATCCGCTGCGGATAACGGCCCGTCAGCAGTGTCGCCCGCGAAACAGTGCAGGTAGGGGAAGCGGTATAAAAATCGGTCAGCCGCGCCCCTTCCCGCGCCAGTTGATCCAGGCGGGGAGTCTGCATGACCTTGTTTCCATAGCAGCCCAGATCACCGTAACCCAGATTGTCCGCTGTGATCAACAGGATATTGGGCCGCTGCTGTTTTTCCTGCTGTGCTGCCACCGGATGCGACGGTAGACACAAACCCAAAAAACAGAGACTCAACAGACAGAACAGACGGTAATTCATCACGGCTTCTCCGGATCACTCTCAACAGGCGATTAATTCGGTCGATTTGCGTAGCGCTGAGACCTGTGACAGGCCCCATTTCCATCACAACATGTTAAGCACCGCCTGTCAATCGAGGGCTGTTAACTCAGTTGCCGGATCAGATACAGATATTCCAGGGCGCTGTGCATTGCCTCCTGCTGCTGGTTCGCCGTCCCTTTGTGGCCCCCTTCGATATTCTCATAATAAAAGTAGTCGTACCCCAGTTGATCCATGCGGGCGGCCATCTTTCGCGCATGCCCGGGATGCACGCGGTCGTCCTTGGTTGATGTAAAGAAGTAAACCCGGGGATAGGACTGCCCCGGCTTCAGATTCTGCAGCGGCGAATACTGGCTGATGAACTCCCACTGTTCGGGGAGATCGGGATTTCCGTACTCCGCCATCCAGCTGGCGCCTGCCAGCAGCTTGTTGAAACGCTTCATATCCAGCAGCGGTACGCCGCAGACGATGGCATTGAACAGATCCGGTCGTTGCGTCAGCGTCACTCCCATCAAGAGTCCGCCGTTACTCCGGCCCATCGCCCCATAATGTTTGGGCGAACTCACTCCCTGATGCTGCACTGCTTCGGCAACCGCGAAAAAGTCATCGTAGGCGCGCTGCCGGTTCTCCTGCAGGGCCGCTTCGTGCCAGCGGGGACCGTATTCGCCACCACCGCGAATGTTAGCCAGCACGTACGCGCCCCCTTTCTCCAGCCAGAGTTTTCCCATCAGCGGACTGTAGTGCGGCAGGATCGAAATCTCGAAACCACCATAGCCGTACTGTAAGACGGGTGTAGAATGATCCAGCGGGATCTCTTCGCGATGCACCAGGAAATAGGGCACCTTCGTTCCGTCGCGACTGACGGCAAATGATTTTTTCACCGTCAGACCTTTGGTATCAAAGCGGGCCGGCGTCGACTGCAGCAGCGTTTCGGTCCCCTCCTGAAAATTGACATAGTACAGGCTGCCCGGCTGCAGAAATCCGTCGCGTGACATCAGGAGGTCATTACTGCTGCTGTCAGAAGAACTGATGGAGATTACATCTCCCGCTCCCCAGGGAAGCAGACGCCCCTGCCAGGCGTTGTCAGCAAATTTGAATTCGCGGATCTGACTGGAAACATGTTCGATTCCGGTCACATAAACCGCATCCCGCGCAGAGCGGACCTGAGAAATCGTGCCACTCTGGCCAGGATCATACACGGACAAGATGTCGGCAATTTCCCCCGTCCGGGCAAACTCGGACAGGGAGAAACTCACCAGGGCTCCCGCTGAGAAGTCACGCCAGTCCTCTTTCAGTTCCACCAGCAACTGATCCTGGAACAGGCTGGACAGACTGCATTTCTGTGGCAGCGGCAGCTGCTGCAGTGTTCCCTCCGCAGTCACCAGGTAAAACGTAAAGTGATAAAAATCATGCCCCCGCATTACGAAACAGCTCTTTCGGCCGTTGTGTTTCAGATTGACGGGATACACGAAGGTCTCGTCTTCGCCCGTTTCCAGTATGGTCTCCGCTGCCGAGAGTGGCGTTCCCCGCTGCCAGCGTTTCAGAATGCGGGCATATCCCGATGAGTTCAGACTCCCTGGGCCCCAGTCGGTTGCAATCAGCAGATGATCACGGTCTTCCCAGCAGAGGTTGCTCTTCGCCTGCGGCACAGAAAAGCCCCCCTGCACGAACGAGCGCGAGGGAAGATCGAATTCACGATAGACGGCCGAGTCCGTTCCGCCCGGTGCCAGTTCCACCAGGCAACGGTCGTGATCCGGGGCCAGACAGTCGACGCCTTTGTAGATCCAGTTTTCCTCTTCTTCTTTGGCCAGCTGATCGACGTCGAGCAGCAGTTCCCACTCTTTCGATTTCTGCTGATACTGCGTGCGGGGCATCCGACGCCAGATTCCCCGCACGTGATGTGGATCGCGCCAGAAGTTATAGACGAAATCTCCGCGCAGAGTCCCGTAGGTAATCCGGTCGGCCGCAGTCAGAATTTCGAGGGCTTCCCGTTCATACTGTTGATAACGGGGATCGCTGGTCAGCACCTGCAGGGTCTCGGCATTCTGCCGCTTCACCCAGTCCAGGGCCTGCTCCCCTTCAATTTCTTCGAGCCAGAGCAGTGACTGTTCAGCCTTATGCTCTGAATTCTGCTGATCGGAATTTTCTGCTGCATCCATCCTGCTTGCTCCTGAATTAACGGCACTGGTCGGTTTGAGAACTATTGTAGAGGATGACTTGAGCCTGACTTAAGTCATCTGGTTCGATTTGTCAGCTTTTTCGGCAACGGACCTCTGAAATGAGATATTCTCTGAAAATCCCGATTCAGGGGCTGTATTTAGCGGGGACCGCTGATACAATTCCACTCCGATGAGGAGCCAGATGGTCCGTCTACCGGTACGGTGACCGACCCGCTCTGAGCTGATCTCCAGAATCTCTTTCATAAAGAGCCGGCTGTTTGCCCTCTTTTCGTGTTGTTTTTGCTACATATTGCCGAAATCCTGAGACAGGGGTTTCGCTTCAGACCGTAGCAGTGGGGTGATACGAAGCAGAGCTTCGAGGAGAGCGCTGTCCAGACCGTCGTCTGTTCATGCCCCCTGAGTCGATAGGGATCGACTCTCACACCATGTTCTTTTTTACGCGACGCACGCCTCACCTGCGGGATGAAGGTGCGTCAAAAGGCTGATTTTATGTCAACTGATGTCTCTGAGCAGACAAAATTCACTGATTTTGCGCTTTCACAACCCGTTCTCGCTGCACTTGAGACCCTGGGCTACCAGACACCCACCCCAATTCAGGCACAAACGATCCCGCATCTGCTGGAAGGTCGTGACCTGGTAGGTCAGGCACAGACGGGAACCGGCAAAACAGCCGCGTTCGCCCTCCCCCTGCTCTCAAATATCGATCTGGAAGTCAAAGCACCCCAGGTTCTGGTGCTGGCTCCGACCCGGGAACTGGCGATCCAGGTCTCTGAGTCGTTCAAAGATTACGGTTCGGAACTGCAGGGTCTGCAGGTTCTTCCCATCTACGGAGGCGCCAGCTTCCGCGACCAGCTGCAACCCCTGAAACGGGGCGTGCATGTCGTAGTGGGAACCCCCGGACGCGTCATGGACCATATGCGTCGTGGTACTCTGAAAATGGACCAGCTCCGCTGCCTCGTACTCGATGAAGCAGACGAAATGCTGCGTATGGGCTTCATTGACGACGTGGAATGGATTCTGGAACAGACCCCTGAGAACCATCAGACCACACTCTTTTCCGCAACGATGCCTGATGCCATCCGTCGCATCGCAGTTAACTACCTGCAGTCGCCGGAAGAGATTACCGTTAAAGTCAAAACACGCACCGCCGATACCATTCATCAGCGTTTCTGGCTCGCGAAAGGGCACCATAAAATGGATGCTCTGACCCGCATCCTGGAAGTAGAAGAAACCGACGGCGTGATCATCTTTGTCCGCACCAAGAGCATCACCACTGAGCTGGCTGAAAAACTGGAAGCCCGCGGCTTCCTGTCGGCTCCGTTGAATGGTGATATTCCTCAAAGGCAGCGTGAACTTACTGTCGGCAGACTGAAAGCCGGCCATGTCAACATTGTCATCGCCACTGATGTCGCTGCCCGCGGACTGGACGTGGACCGTATCAGTCACGTGATCAACTACGATCTGCCAGGGGACTCCGAAGCCTACGTGCACCGCATCGGACGAACGGGACGTGCCGGCCGAACCGGCCACGCGATCACTTTCGTTTCTCCCCGGGAAACCCGCTCGCTGTCCAACATTGAACGGGCCATCAAACACAAACTGGAACGCATGGACCTGCCCACGATCGAAGCGATCAATGAACGTCGCACCGCTCGTTTCAAGGAATCCATCACCAGCGCCATGAGTGCTCCCGATTTTGGCATGTTCCGCAAGCTGCTCGGCGAATACCAGGCTGACACCAACTGCTCGGAAATCGAAATCGCCGCTGCCCTGGCCTGCCTGCATCAGGGCAAACGCCCTCTGTTTCTCAAGGAATCACCCCGGCAGGAAACTCGCAAGCCGCGCGACACTGACGGCCACAAACCGCCTCAAGGCGAACGTCGTTTCAACAAAGACAAAGACCGTACGGAACGTCCCCGCAAACGGGAATTCAGCGATTCACCGGAAGAGGGTATGGAACGCTTCAAGCTGCAGGTGGGTCACAATCATGGCGTCAAACCAGGCAACATCGTTGGTGCTATCGCTAACGAAGCCAACCTGGACAGCCAGTACATCGGCCGCATCAATATCTTTGATGAATTCAGTACCGTCGATCTTCCTGAAGGGATGCCCCGGAATATCTTCCGTGCTTTGAAGAATGTCTGGGTAGCTGGCCAGCAGTTACGGATTTCCCGCTGGGAATCACCCGAAACCTTTGCCGGCAAGAAGAAACGCTTCAAAGGCAAACAGAAACACAAGCAGCAGAAAGCCTAAGCTGCGGATACAAAAAAACCGCTGTCCTGAGTAATCGGGACAGCGGTTTTTTATTTTGAGGTCAGTGCGTCAGCCGTTTATTTGCCGGCTCCACCAAAGACGTCCGAAGTTTTACCGGAAGAGGTCTGCTGCTTCAGTCGTTTACTGCGGGTGAAGACTCCGGAAACCTGTCCGGAAGAACTGGCACTCACGCCGGTTTTCTTGGCTCCCGCTTTGATCGGGGAAGCAATTCCCGAACCGGGAGTGTGCAGGCGACGCTGTGGCTTGTAGCCGATGTAGCTCAGGAAGTCGTTGATACCGATCACCCGGACTGCTTTCAGACGGGCTTCTTCACGAATTTCCTTCATCTTTGCGAGAACCTGCTGCATCTTGTCCCGCTGCTCGTCGGTCTTGGCAGAATCCACATTGGGGGATTCACCAATCACGAGGAACTTGGTGTGTACGGTCAGGCCGTTGCCGGTCCGCTCGCCATTTTCAGTCACGATGTTATCGATCTTGGCGTTTGCGTTCTCGATGATTCGCTGCAGCAGGTCCATATCGGACTTGCCGTCACCATCCAGGTCGATGATACCTGAAATCGCGAAGGTTTCAGGACGTCCGACACCCCAGAGCGGCGTGTAAATCGGATCGCCGGGGCTGATCGGCTGGTAGATGTCGTCAGAAACGATGCGAGCTTCAGAGAGGTGTGGTCCGAGGATCTTGGTGACTTCGATGGCACCAATGATGTCTTCTTCACCACGACCAATTCCCTGGTGGGCTTTACGATAGACGCTGAATGTCATCCGCTTGGGCAGACGGTCTGCTTCACCGAGGTTGATCCAGACCACGCCTGTGCTGTTATCGACGGTGCGGATTTCGCCATCTGGTTTTTCGAAGCTGACTTTCTGAACTTCGGTCAGACGGCTACGCAGGGTATCGATCAGGCTGGCGTAGGTATTGTTTTTGTTTTCGAGGTCTTTAATGGTTTTCGCGTTGGTTTCACGCAGCTGGTCCAGCTCGATCAGGATTTCTTCGTTTTCCTTCTGCAGGGCAGCGATCTGCTGATCTTTGGCGGAAACTTCTTCTTCTTTGACTTTCTGGGTGTCTGCCAGATCCTTTTCTGCCCCTTCGCGGGCAGTCCGGTGCTGATCAACAACTTTATCCAGCTCGCCTTTGAGAGCCAGGAACTGGGCTTCGAGTTTGTTTTTGTCGGCCTGTTCCTGTGCCAGCTGATTCTTGGTCTGGTTCAGCTGAGTGGAGAGCTTGATCAGGGTGTTTTTAATCGTGGGCTCTGCCAGAACGTCAGCATGGGTCTTGATATCCTGCTCGGTGGCACCAATGACGGTGTTCGGAGTCTTGTTATCAAGGCCGATTTCATCCTGCTCGTTCCCGATCAGCTTTTTCAGAGCCTGCAGCTCTTCGTCGAGCTTGCGTACCGCGGCATCGCTGGTACGTGCGTTGGACTCAGCCTGATTCAGCTTGGCGTTGGCTTCTGCAAGATCTTTGTAGTTCAGATAAGCCATCACGCCACAGATCAGTGTGAGCATGACGAAAAAGATTAACGAGAAGTGAACAGCAGTTGGTTTACTGGCAGCCATTTTTTCTAACCTTAAGGATTTTCAAGTGACAATCGTGGTTAACGAAGCACCGTGGCGGTGATGGTCGATATGTCAAACTATCTTCAGCAATGCCCGGCCGTCTGCCATGACAACCTGCAGGAAGACCAGAAGAGGTGGTTCTGAGAATTCTGAAGAACAGCGTCCTGCTATCTATTATTCTAAGTTCAGGAATAGCAGTGTCAAGCGGCTTCTCTGAACCTCTCCCCTCTGTCGATAAACAGTTTCCGATATACCGGCAGGCTTGCCCCACCTGCCAGGCTACACAAAGTATCAGTAAACCGCGTTGCCGCAGTCTGACTGACAAAAGATTTCATTGAGTTCCGACTTCAGCCCGCCTGTACATGGCGATTCGCGACGGTCTCCCCAATAATGAGACTCTCACGAGTCGATTTCCTGCAGATTCGCAAACAGCAGGTCCTCATGCGGGGCCCGTAAAATCTCCTCATGTTTCCAGTTTCGGCTATCTCATTTCAAAATTTCAGGTAAAGCTAAATCTTTATGAAAGAAACACTTTACATCATTGATACGTTTTCTCTGGTATTTCAGGTTTTTCACGCTGTGCCGGCCATGACCAGTCCTGCGGGTCAACCGACCAATGCCATCTTTGGCATTACGCGGGACATTCTGAACATCATCAAAAGCCAGGCCCCCGACTACCTGATCTTCGCCATGGATTCCAGCGGACCGGGCACCCGGAATGATGTTTACCCCGAGTATAAAGCGAATCGCACCGAGATGCCGGAAGACCTCCGGCCCCAGATTCCGCACATCATGGACGTCGTGCGGGGATTTCAGGTTCCGATTATCGAATGTCCGGGTTGGGAAGCTGATGACGTTTTTGCCACCATCGCCCGCCAGGCCCGGGAAAAAGGCATCGATACTGTGATCGTCACCAACGATAAGGATGCCCGCCAGCTGATTAACGAAGCCGTACGGCTCTACAACATTCGCAAAGACAAGTTCATGGACGCCCAGGCCGTCGAAGACGACTGGGGCGTGCGACCGGATCAGGTCATCGATTTTCAGTCACTCGTGGGAGACAGCGTCGACAATATCCCCGGTGTCCCCCTCGTCGGGCCCAAGAAGGCACAAACCCTGATTGAGCAGTTCGGCTCCCTGGAAGAGGTGCTCGCCAATGCGGATAAAGCCAAAGGCCCCAAACTGCAGCAGAATCTGAAAGAATTCGCCGACCAGGCCCGCATGTCCCGCGAGCTGGTAACACTGAATCAGAACCTGAACCTCAGCGTTGACTGGGAAGCCTCCCGCCTGACACATCCCGACCGGGAACGGCTGCGCGAGCTGTTCATGGATTTCGGTTTCCGTCGCTTCGCCGAGGAGATGAAAAAAGACTTCACCAAACCAGAGGAAGTCGAACCGCAGGAACGCATCCGGGAGACCGTCGACACTGAAGCCGCCTTCGAGAAATTCGTGGCGCTGCTCAAGAAACAGGACGAATTCTGCGTCGACCTGGAAACCACCGGCCTGAAACCAGCCGAAGCGGAAATCGTCGGCTGGGCCATCAGCTGGGAAAAGCACAGCGGCTATTACATTCCCGTTGAAGGTCCTCCGGGGCAGCCGGCCCTTGATCCTCAACTGGTACTCAGCCAGCTCAAACCACTGCTGGAAGACCCCGAGATCCTGATTACGAATCAGAACATCAAGTACGATATGGTGGTGCTGATGCGGGCCGGCGTCTTTCTGCAGGGCGTCAGCATCGATCCGATGGTCGCTTCCTACCTGCTCAATGCCGGCGAACGGGGACACAGCCTGGACAAGCTGTCCGAACGCTATCTGCAACACACCATGATTCCCATTTCGGAACTGATTGGCTCCGGAAAACAGCAGAAAAAGATGTTCGAAGTCGAAATCGACAAGGTCGCTGAATACGCGGTCGAAGATGCCGAGATCGCCTGGCAACTCTCCCGGATACTCAAGGATGAACTGCAGCAACATAACCTGTGGGACCTGTACTGGGACCTGGAACGTCCGCTGATTCCGATCCTCGCCGAGATGGAATTCACCGGCATCCGCGTCGACATCGATGAACTCAAGCAGCAGAGCCAGGCGCTGGACGAACGACTGACAACGCTCATCGAAGAGATCCACTCACTGGCTGGCCATGAATTCAACATCGCCTCTCCGCTGCAGCTCCGCACGGTGCTTTTCGAGGAGCTGAATCTGCCCGTCGTCAAAAAAACGAAAACCGGCCCCAGTACCGATCAGAGTGTGCTGGAGAAGCTGGCCCCGTTACACGAGCTGCCTGCGAAAATCACCGAACACCGGCACCTCTCCAAGTTGAAGAGCACCTACCTTGATGCCCTGCCCGAGCTGGTCAATCCGGAAACCGGACGCATTCACGCCAGCTTCAACCAGGTGGTCGCTGCCACCGGACGTCTGAGTTCCAGTGACCCGAATCTGCAGAACATCCCGATCCGCACACCGGAAGGGCGTCTGATCCGTAAAGCCTTCATTCCGCAGGATGAAACCTGGCGGTTGCTCTGTGCGGACTATTCGCAGATTGAACTCCGCGTGCTGGCCCACCTCAGCCAGGACGAAGCCCTCAGCCAGGCCTTCCGGGAAGGAGCCGACATTCATACCGCGGTCGCCGCCGATATCTTCCGCGTCGCCCCGGTTGACGTCGACAGTGACATGCGGCGGACTGCCAAAGCGGTGAACTTCGGTGTGATTTACGGTCAGAGTCCCTTCGGTCTCTCCGAAGCGATCGGCATCCCTCAGAATGAAGCCGCCGGTTTCATTGATGATTACTTTGATCGATACCAGGGTGTCCGGGAGTTCCTGGATCAGATCCTGGAGGATTGTGCCAGCAAGAATTACGTCACGACCATCTGTGGCAGAAAACGTGAGATTCAGGGCGTGCGAGGCGGCGTTCAGAAACAGTTGAATATGCCCGAACGGACCGCCATCAATACCGTCATTCAGGGGTCAGCCGCCGACCTGATCAAGCAGGCGATGATCAACGTCAGCCAGCGACTCAAAGACGAAGCACACCCCGGCCGGATGCTGATGCAGATTCATGACGAACTGGTCTTCGAAGTTCCGGTGGGCGAACTGGAATCGCTGGGAGAAATTGTACAGTGCGAGATGGAATCAGCCATGGATCTGGAGGTGCCTCTGATCGTCGATATGTCGTCCGGGCTGAACTGGCTGGAACAGACGTCTCTGGGAAGTGACTGAGGCTTGATTCTTCGCAAAATCCGGCATTTTCCGGAGCATGGGCCCGACAAACTGTCACCCATCAAAAAGGGCTGATCCGGCAGTTCAACAGTCTTGTAAAGAAAGTATAAATTTTAAGCTGAAAACAGTGAACTTTCCTTTTTTTTGTTGACAACCTGTTGGGTATTGGTAACGATATTAATGCACGCCTATGTGTCTCATCTACTTGTTGCTAAGGGATTCAGCAATCATAAGCCTCCTGTGTGGTAAGTTTCTGTTGCAAAGGAATGTGTAAGAAAACCATTTTCCACCATTGCAAGTTAGCACAACCACCTTGTGTCTTGTCATAATGCCATCCCTACGATTGCTCTGATTGGAGGAATCGGATCAGGTAAAAGTGCAGTAGCCAAAACAGTAAATTCATTTCGACCGATCAGAGTCATCGATGCCGACAAGATCGGACACGAAGTACTTGATTTCCCCGAAGTTCAACAGAAAATACGAGCCCGTTTCGGGTCTGTGGTGTTCAATGAACAGGGGATAATAATACGTAAAGAACTCGCCAGACTCGTTTTTGGAGAAACAAAGCAACACCAGGAAGCATTAGACGCACTTGAAAAGATTGTCCATCCCAAGATTCATCGGAGGTTGGAACAGGAAATCATGGCAGCCCGGTCCCTGGGACAGGTTGATGCCATCCTGGTAGACGCCGCCGTGATTCTGGAAGCGGGATGGCAAAAGCTGTGTGATCACATCGTTTTTATTGAGTGTCCCTTTGAGCAACGCCTGCACAGAGTGACTGAGAATCGAGGGTGGTCAGCAGCAGAATTAACCAAACGGGAGAATCAACAGTTGCCTCTCTCAGAAAAGCGTAAACTGGCAACCACCGTGATTCACAATGACAAAGACCTGGAAACAGCAGGTCATCAATTATCCAGATTCATCGATTCAATACTGCCAACAGAAAAAGAAACAATTCAATGACTTGAGGATATCCCATTCACATCCTCGGTCTGACACATATAATAATTTCGTCTTCAACCTGAGACAGCTGACTCGCCGCTGATTCAACCGAAACCAGTTGATGCCTTTTCAAATGTTACCTGACCTTTCCAGAGGTTCATAATTCTTCGCGTTCAACCCATCTGCTTTAATTCCCAGAAACTCCACTCGATTTCATCTCACTATTTAGCAATTCGGAAAGTATTTGATCATGGCCAAATCCATAAAACTTCAGACCTCTGAAAATGACGGGCTTGTGGCTTCAGAAAATATAGACGGGTTAGACTCGAACGGTAAAGCGGGCAAAACCGCGACGCGAGATCAGCGCGCGGATGCCATTTCCAAAGCGGCTGATGAACGCTACGAAAAAATCAAACAGAGCGAAATCCACATCGCTGATCTGCAGCGGCTGACCATGAAAGAACTCATGCAGCTTGCCAAGGAAGAAAACCTCACGGAATACACCGGCCTGAAAAAACAGGACCTGATCTTCAAGATTCTGAAAGAACGGACCAAGGTTAATGGCCTCATGTTCGGCGAAGGAACTCTCGAGATCCTGCCGGACGGCTTCGGCTTCCTCCGCAGTCCCGATTACCATTACCTCCCCTGCCCGGATGACATTTACGTCTCGCCCAGCCAGATCCGACGCTTCGGATTACGCACCGGTGCGATCGTGGCAGGCCAGATTCGTCCGCCTAAAGAAAACGAACGTTACTTCGCACTGCTGCGAGTCGAAGCGGTCAACGGTTGTGACCCCGAAATTCTCACGACCAAAGTCTTCTTCGACGACCTGACCCCGCTGCACCCGAAAGAACGGCTCCGCCTCTCCTCACCGGCCGGCAACCTGAGCACGCGCATTGTCGATCTCGTGGCCCCCGTCGGTATGGGACAGCGTGGTCTGATCGTATCGCCTCCACGTGCCGGTAAAACGGTCATGCTGCAGGAAATGGCCAAGTGCGTTCTCGCCAGCCATCCCGGCGCGTACGTGTTCATCCTGCTGATTGACGAGCGCCCGGAAGAAGTCACCGACATGGAACGACAGGTCGGCGGCGACCGCTGCGAAGTCGTTTCCAGTACATTCGACGAACCGCCGAGCCGACACATTCAGGTTTCGGAAATGGTCATTGAAAAAGCCAAACGCATGGTGGAATACGGGGAAGACGTTGTTATCTTCCTGGATTCCATCACCCGTCTGGCCCGTGCCTGGAACACCGAAGTCCCGCACTCCGGTAAGATCCTCTCCGGTGGTGTAGACGCGAATGCCCTGCAGCACCCCAAACGGTTCTTCGGTGCCGCCCGTAACGTGGAAGAAGGGGGCAGCCTGACAATCGTTGCAACCGCCCTCGTCGATACCGGCAGCCGCATGGATGAAGTGATCTTCGAAGAATTCAAGGGGACCGGTAACACCGAACTGCACCTCGACCGTAGAATGGTCGAAAAGCGTATCTGGCCGGCCATCGATGTCAACAAGTCGGGTACCCGTCGCGAAGAATTGCTGATGGACGAAGAAGAACTCCGTCGCGTCTGGATCCTCAGACGGGTTCTCAACGATATGAATCCCGTTGATGCGATGGAACTGTTGACCAACCGGATGCGACGTACTAAAACGAACGAAGAATTCCTGCTGAGCATGAACCTGGGATAATCAGCACTGCAAATTAGTCTCTAACCAGACTGCTGACTCTCCCGGAACTGTCATTTTATTATCCACCTGGCTATTTGAAATAACGACCTCGATGAACCACAAACTGATTGAAGGCAACCTGCTGGCCCGCGATGCGAACTATGCAATTGTTGTATCCCGCTGGAATGAACTGATTACCCGCCGTCTGCTGGATGGCGCACTGGAAACATTCCGTCGTCACGGTGGTTCCGAAGAGAAAATTTCTGTCTACTGGGTGCCCGGTTCCTTCGAGCTGCCGCTCGTCGCTGATAAACTGGCCAAAAGTGGACGCTTTCAGGCAGTCTGCTGCCTCGGTGCCGTCATTCAGGGCAGCACCATGCACCACGATTACATCAATCACCAGGTGGCTGCAGGCATCATGCGCAGCAGCCAGGAGAGCGGAATTCCCGTTCTGTTTGGTGTTTTAACCTGTGAAACAATGGAACAGGCCATGGATCGGGCCGGTGGAAAAGTCGGCAATAAAGGGAGTGAAGCCGCTCTGGCCGCGATTGAGATGGTCAATCTGTTAGACTCGATTGATCAGGATCAGCCATCCGCCTGATAATCAGGCCCTGATCCGCTTCCCCGGACAAACCGGATTTTTCTGTCTCCAGACTGTAGTTGTGATACCCCTATGTCTCTCCGAAAACAGGCACGTCAGCTGGTCGTGCAAATGCTTTACCAGATCGACCTCAATTCTGACATCACTGCGGAAGAGATTCGCGCAATGATCGATGAGCATGGTCGCAGCAAAACAGTTCGCGCTTTCGCCTGGGAACTGTTTACCGGAGTGATGGAGTTCAAACAGCAGATCGATGCGGAAATCGTCCACGTCGCAGAGAACTGGTCCCTGAAGCGGATGGCGGTCACCGATCGTAACATCTTGAGACTGGGAACCTACGAACTGCTGCACACCGACACGCCGTCCGCGGTCATTATCGACGAAGCCGTCGAACTGGCTCGTGAATTCGGCAGTGCGCAGTCATCCCAGTTCGTTAACGGGATTCTGGACAAGCTCGTCCCCGGACGACACGACGAAAATCGTGCCGCCCCTCCTCTGCCAACTGAGCCTGCTCCTCAACCACCGGTGGAAGAAGATCCCGAAGAAGAAGATCCTCCACTGAAACCGGGCAGCCCCTGGGCTACTTAACGCCGAACCGGTGGGGCGTACGATCGTTCCAGCTGAAGTTCATATCAATCGCCACCTGCGACAGATGCAGCAGCAGATCGCGATCTACGTGCGGACAAGGCAGGTGCGGTGCCGCCTCTTGCGTGTTGGAACTGTCGAAGACCGGGTCATCACGCCAGTAAGAGTTGTACACCCGGATGTGATCGTAGAATAACCGCTCCCCTTCGTTGGGGTCAGTCAGTTCCACGCCAGCCCCCGCAAACCGGGAACCATAGAACTTACAGGCTGTCGAAAGCACATCGTGCACCAGGCGGGACTGGACCGGATGCAGCGGAGTCAGATGGTACGTTTTGCCGTGATGCTTGGGATGCGTAATGATGTAGGACATCACTGCGGAAACCCAGTCAACGGGAATCAGGTTCTTGGATTCATCCCCATTCAGCGTAAACCGGGAGCTGGCATACAGCAGGCCCGTTTCATCCCGGGACTGCATCTGCATCAGGGTGTGCCCCAGTTGCAGAGCGGCATAGAATCCGTGGAAAGTGTTCGTGAATCCGGTTTTGGAATCGCCAATAATGATCGCAGGACGGAAGACAGTCAGTGATTCAAACTGATCAGAGCCGCGAACAAGCAGTTCTGCTTCGAGTTTGCTCCGCTCGTAGTCATTTCCTGACTCCTGTCCCACATCGACGTCGGATTCCATGATCCGACCGGTTCGTAAACCGCAGACATACGCAGTCGAAACGTGAGCAAACTTTTTGATGTCAGCGGTTTTACAGAACTCCAGCACATTTTTTACACCCCCCACATTGGAACGCCAGGGCTCACTTTCATGGCTGGTGCTGTAGAATGAGAGGCTGGCGGCGGAATGAATCATGTAGTCCACATTCTCAGTGGCCCACTTCAGATCCTCTTCGCTTAACCCCAGATTCTCTTCGTTAATGTTGCCTTCCAGCACGACAGGTCGCGGCAGTTCACGGCCCAGCTGATCATCCCAGAAGCCCATGATCATGTCGATCCGCTGGTCTGCTGTCATCCGTCGGGTAGGTCGCACCAGCACCGCCAGCGGGACTCCCGCCATGGACAAATCTCGAATTAAGTATCTTCCCAGTAAGCCGGTGGCACCTGTGATCAGATGGTATCCCATTTTGATTTCCGCTATGAACCTGTAGTTGAAAAAAAAAGAGTGCTGAATAGCTCTGTTTGTTATCTCAGTTTTCTGGTCGGTCCTATCCAGCTGGCATCGCTGCAGCACAGAAAGGCTGCAGACCGGTCCCTCGCCGACACAGAAAAAAGCTGTTTTTCAGGGGAAAGTCAATGATAATGAACTGGCTTCATATATCAATCAACGGGTACGGAAAAGCGAAGAGATTGACCGACGAATTCAGACAATTGCACTAAAATGAACTATGCAACTGCTTTGTCTGACTGATCTTTCGCTCCCTGTTGCGACTGCTTGAGAAAATGCGGACTCCGTGGCCGGGACTCATCCGTCTCGGCACCACTGTCTTTGTGATCAGATCCATCCGGCTGATCGACATTCCGTGGTCGCAGGGCCAGCAGACAGGGCAGCAGGATTAAATCTCCCACCAGTGCTGCCACCAGCAGTGAAGTCATCATATAGCCAAACCGCGCGGTCGGCACGAAGTTGCTGAGCGTTAACGCCAGCATACCGGCCCCGGTAATCACCGCAGCCGTAAAGATCGGTTCACCGGTCATCAGCAGGGAATCGCGGGAAGCCTGAGCTGAATTCCGGGAAAGACGATACTGCTCCTGATATCGCACCAGGAAGTGGAACGTCCCGTCGACGGCGATACCCAGTGCGATACTGGCGGTCATCATGATCCCGATGTCGATCGGAATCTGGTACCAGCCCAGGATACCGAACACAATGCAGATCGGCGTCAGGTTGGGAACCATGGCCACCAGTCCTGCCTTGATGGAACGCAGCGAGACAATCATCACGATCGTAATGATCACAAACGCCATCGAAAAACTTTCCCAGAACCCGGTAAAGATCTGGTTCTGAGCCCGTCGCAACAACGGAGCCACACCGGTCAGAACGACCTGCGGGTCATTGATCATCGCCGACAGTTCGTCGTAAATCTGATCCTGAGGCAATTCTGCATCGCTGCTGATGCGAGCGGAAATCCGCCACAACCGTTCCCCATCAGAAACGAAGTCATTCTCACCGTGCTTCGACTGTGCCTTCGACAACAGCCGGGCTGTTTCGAACGGACTTTCGGGAAACTGATTCGGGAAGAAGCTCGCCAGCGACATCGTGTGCCTGACAGCAGGATGCTGCTGGATCACTTTTTCCAGCTCGCGAACTCGCTCTACTTTTTCGATAAACGGCTTGTCGTCATCGCCAAAATCGACAATCGCTTCGACGGAATCAAGTTCGGTCAGATTCTCCTGAACCGCTCTCACATCCTGAATCACTCGTCCTTCCGCGGGCAGAAAATCGAGTGGATCAATTTTCGTCTTAAGACTGAACAACCCTACGCCGGTAATCATCACCAATACGATTGTCGCCAGCGACACACGTCCGGAATGATCGATCAACCAGTTGGCACATTTCTGGAAGTTCCAGCGGGATTCCGCGGCGTGGATGGTTTTCGGATCGATGGGCCAGATGGTCAACACCGCGGGAGTGAGCCCGAGTCCGGTAATCAGGGAGACGAACGTTCCCAGTGAAGCAGCATAGCCGAACTGGGTGACTGGTCCGATTTCGCTGATCGTCAGCGAATACAGGCCGATCGTCGTTGTCAGGGTCGCCAGAAAACAAGGTTTCCAGGCGATTTTGAGTGCAGCAGACAGGGGATCGGGTTGATCGATACAGCTGGCGACATAGTGATGCACGTGAATCGAAATGGCGAGCGTAAATACCAGCACCATCACCGACAGGGCACCAAGAATGAAGTTCATCTCACCGCCGCCCAGGTAGATCAGAGCGGTGGTCAGGTTGATGGCCCAGATCGTCAGACCCAGTGTGGCCAGTGTTTTCTTCCATTCGCGGAAGGAGTAATACAGAAGACACAGGCTGATCAGCAGGGTGATGATGAAAAACTTTTTATTGGATTTCTGACTGCCCAGACGATCCAGTTCTGCAATCACCACCGGCGCTCCCGCCAGCTTGACCTCACGACCGGTCAACTGGTTGTACTCCAGCTTTTCACGAATCCCGGCGACCGTTCCTGCCCGGTCTTTAATCCCCTCGTCTGAGAGTAATACCAGAATCCCGGCCATGTTGTGCTGCTTGTTCATCAACAGGCCGTCCAGACGACGGTTGATCTCTGCTGGTTCTACCTGGAATTCATTCAGAATATTTTTCAGTCGATCGGGGGTCCAGCACTCTCTGACGGAATCCAGAGTTTCGATCCGCCCTGCGGTGCCTTCGATCAGAGCCGGCTGATCCAGCCCCTTCTCGACCGCAACCAGAATGACCTCTTCTGCACCGAACTCCGCCTTGAAGCGATCGTAAACAATGCGAACATCCGAATCCTTGGGCAACCAGGTTTCGATATCATTGTTGGAAGGCAGCAGCTCTGCCATGAAGGCCAGAATCGGCAGCGTGCAGAACACACCCCAGATCAGGCAACGACTGTATTTTTGATAGAAAGATGAGATCATAAGATTTGGTAGATCAATCTGCTTTCGCTTGCTCGAGCCATTTCAAGTACTCACACCCCTGGTAATCAACATTTTTCTGAACTCAGGATCCAGGCCCGGCTGAGTCATCAGTCAAATGATCGATTACTGAGACCACCCCAATTTCATATCGAACCGACTTGAAACAATGCGTCAAACGGTTTTTCCAAACGGCAGCCGGTATAGCAGAATCAGCTGATTTCTTTCGTACGACTGGTATAACTCGTACCTTCAAGGGGTGAAATACCGTCACAACCGGTAGATTCAAAACAGCCGGTGTCATCGATCTGACTCACACAAGAGTCAGCGGTTACCCCGTTCGCAGGGATCGACTGTGGTAAGCTGAGTCATTCCCCTCAAATTACAGATTCTCAGTTGGAGCAAACTCTCTAATCTGGCATGAAATCAGGCACTGTTCGTGATTTGTATTCTATATTTCTATATCAGTCAGAACTGAACCCACCTACAAAATCAAAATACAGACTTCTAACCCGGGAGTAATTCAATGGAAGAAACGCCATGGAGCCGTCCTTCAATGGAGGACCTGAAACACGTACTGGCCAGCTTCGGTAATCAGGATGCCGTCAATGTCCGTGACGTGGATCGCCTGGAACTCTCCGTACCTGCAGAGATCAAAACCTCTCGGGGGAATACCATTTCAGCCATGACTCGTGAAATCAGCCGTCAGGGACTTGGACTGCTGCACAAAGGGATGATCAATCCGGGCGAAGTAACCGTCAAACTGGCCAGCGAGACGCGTGAGTTTGAATACCGCGTCAAGATCATGTGGTGCACGCCCTGCGATAACGGTATGTTCATCAGCGGTGGTGAATTTCTCACCAAACCGGAAAACTAAGCAGACACTGATTCCAGATCCATCCAGAAGAGACCGCTCGCAGGAGCGGTCGACTGCTGCCCGCTTGCTGCCGCATCACTGAAGTATGAGATCAGTCCATCAGGTGGCAGAGGTTCCACGTCGCAGCAGAACGATGATGATCCCGGACAGCAGAAAGATGATCACCCCGCCTGCAACCAGTAACAGGGTTGTCAGACTTCCCCAGCCGCTTTTCACTTCGGGGCGTTTCTTCTCTGCCAGATCCCATTCAATCTCATCCAGTTGCAGACTCGTGCCTGCCTGCCCTGCTTCCGCTTGCACTTCTTCCAGTTTCTGCTCGACAAAGGGAGATGGTTCCGCGCCCCGATCCTGAACCCGCGAGCGAAACTTCACGGGTGCTGTCTGCGTACTGCGGTGGCGTCCGGTCTGTGACGTCTGATCACCGGGAACAGAAGGCAGTTTCGGCAGCATCAGCTGAGGCCCCGGACCTGCTGCAGGCTTTTCGTCCTGCTTTTCAACAGTCTGAGACGGTTGCACAGGGGCAGCCGCTGGTTCCGGCTCTTTCAGCTCAATCCGAGCAGGCGCTTCGGCTGGTACCTCTTCCAGTTCCAGTTTGACAGACGGTTCCTGCGGTACGGGTTGTTCCCGCCGCTGGATCGGCTGTTCGATCGGAGGTAATTCTACGGGAGCCTCGAGGGTTGGTTCAAAACTGGGAGGTTCGAGAGAGAGACTGCCTGTGGAACTTTTCTGTTTGATGGGCTGTTGTGGCTGAACAGGAGTCGTCCCCATGTTACGAGGTACGATCAGAGGTAACTCATCACTCGCAGAACCGGGTGAAGCTGGTTGAACAGGACGCGTTTTCACCGGTTCGGGTTGCTGAGGAGGTGTAGCACGTCGTTTCAAGGGATGAACCCTTGAGGGACGGAAGTTGGGAACGTTCTGACCGCCGTTAGACTGTACCTGCGGTTCTGAATGACCTGTCTGCTTCAAATCGGACGGCTGCTGGGCTGCCAGTTCTTCTTTGATCTGCTGCAACAGCATCTGGGGAGAGACTTCATCCAGACCAAAGGCGACATGCCCGCGATAGCTGGTTTCCAGGGCCTGTTCCGCCAGGAACTGTGCGTATTCATAGTTCTTCTGTTTCAATTCACGCCGGGCTCGTTCCATGATCGAACTGATCTGCAGTCTTCGCATTTCCTGTGACACATCTTCGAAGACTGGATTCGTCTGCTGCAGATCCCGCTCTAATTCCTGACCAAGTTGTTTCAGCTGAGGATCGGCTGACTGCTGCTGATCGGCCTGATCTAAGTAGCGACCGAGTTCGTCTGATCGAAAAACATCATCCGCGGTTTGTTCGAAAATTGGTTCCTCTTGGGGAGGTTCCTGCGGTGTGAGAGCTTTTTCCTGCGAAGTGGCTTCTGGCTGCGCGGTTCCCGCCAGACGTCGAATCCCTTGTGAAAATTCTCTGCTGATCGAACCGGAAGCCTGTTGAATCCGTTCGGAGTTCTGCTGACAGGCGTCCATCAGCTTTGAGGGATATTTCCTGGCCGAAGCGATCAGCGATTTCGAGCGCCAGTCATCCAGATCTGCGGGGCTGCGCTTAACCGGTTTGTTTTGAGCTGCTGCTTCTGCTTCCTGTCGCTGGCGTTCCGCATCCTCAAAGGCAGCCTGGCTGATTTTCACAGGCCCTGGTTGCATCGCCTCGGATTTGTGTTCCGCTTGAGCAATCTGCTGTTCCGGCACTGAGGTCGGCGCCCCCAGTTTGACACGGCCCGGCTTCTCTTGAACAGAAACTTTCTTTTTCTGATCAAAAAAGTTAAAGCTGGAGCTGTTACTGGCAGTGATCAGCGGGTTGTCTGATTTCTGATTCGACTGGGAGATCACGTCCGCAGGCTGGCGCAGACATCCCACGGTGAGATAACCGAAGAGTGCCAGCAATAAATAAACCGTTGTCAGTTTTCGTGTTAACAGACCGATCTTCACAACGAAAAATCCTGTTTCTGCATGCAGACATCGTCACGGGAACGAGATCTCTGCCTGGGTCGCGGGGAGCAGCCTCAATGGGGCGTTGAGGTGCAGGCGAGACATGACACAGGCGCGCAACCGCACCCGACACTTCGCCTGTTACCCTTTATCGACTGGGCGAAATTGATGGCATGAGAGGGTATTTCGGATTTTAGCAGTCTTTAAGAAAATCGTTCAGTCTTCGCATAAACCACGCAGGGTCTGCATGTTAATCTGATCCAGGGGTACGCCGTCTTCCTCATCCTTGGGAGTTTCCAGATACATCGGACGGTCCTGGAAATTCGGATCGTTGAGCAGATGCCGAAACGGTTCCAGCCCCAGAAAGCCCTTGCCGATGTTTTCGTGACGGTCTTTACGACTGCCGAACTCACACTTGCTGTCATTCAGATGGAAGGCCCGCACGCGATCGTAACCAATCACGGCATCCAGTTCCTGCATGGTAGACTGGTATTCGTCTGCTTCGATCAGGGGATAGCCGGCAGCAAAGATATGACAGGTATCAACACAGATCCCCAGTCGCTCCCCTTCTTTGACCTGCTCCAGCAGATAAGCCAGTTGTTCGAAGCGATGTCCCAGATTCGATCCCTGGCCGGCTGTGGTCTCCAGCCAGATCTGGGTCTGGAAGCCATCGGTCTTCTCATGAATCTGATCAATGGCAGCCACGATCCGATCCAGCCCCTCTTCTTCGCTGGAGGTCACAAAACTGCCGGGATGCATCACGGCCCCTTCCAGTCCGAGGGCTTCCGCTCGTTCCAGTTCCACAACGACGGCATCGATCGATTTGTTCCAGAGTTCATCTTTGGGACTGGCGAGATTAATCAGGTAGCTCATATGCGAGCAGGGACGGCTCACGCCCGTCGACTCCAGATGCTCCTGGAACAGAGTCACATCTTTATCCGTCAGAGGCTTCGCCCGCCACTGGTTGTTGTTCTTGGTGAAGATCTGCACGCAGTCCATTTCAAATTCAGCAGCCAGATCCACGGCTTTATAATATCCACCAGCAATCGACTGATGCGCTCCCAGTAATGGCATGATTCTCTTTCCGGATTAAGTGATGTTCTTCGCTGCTCCCGGTCTCGCTTGCGGACGGGATCGCTTTCATCAGCGAACCTGCAGTATAGGCGTTCGAAGCGATCCCTTCCAGCGATGCCCCATTCACACTCGTATTTCACCAATTCAATCAGGATTTCATGGGCAGCAGTTTCCCGAAGCGTTACAATCGATGAGCCGCTGTTTCACTCCGGTCCCGGAAACGGCCCTGTGTATTCAAATCGATTCGCTCATCGAAGAGGAAACCAGCATGCGTTTGATCGTCTCCCTGTTTCTGCTCAGTTTCATCCTGTTCCCCGTGGCATCAGATCCCTCTCTGCGGGCAGCAGAACAGCCCAACATCATCATTCTACTCGCCGATGACCTGGGTTACGGAGAACTGGGCTGCCAGGGAAATCCGCAGATCCCCACGCCTCATATCGACTCACTGGCGCAAGAAGGAATTCGTTTTACACAGGCTTATGTCACCGCGCCCAATTGCAGTCCGTCACGGGCGGGACTGCTTACCGGTAAAATCCCAACTCGCTTCGGTTATGAATTCAATCCCATCGGTGCCCGCAATGAAGATCCGGGTACCGGACTGCCGCCTGCAGAACAGACACTGGCCGAACTTCTGCACGATCAGGGTTACACAACTGGTCTGATCGGAAAATGGCACCTCGGGGGCGCTGCCGACTATCATCCCTACCGCCATGGATTCGACGAATTCTTCGGCTTCATGCATGAAGGGCATTACTTCGTTCCGCCGCCGTATCAGGGTGTGACCACCATGCTGCGTCGCAAGACACTCCCCGGTGGAAGCAAGGGCCGCTGGATCGGAGGTCAGCTGATATATTCAACGCATCTGGGATACGATGAACCCGACTATGATGCCAACAACCCCATCATTCGCGGCGGACAACCGGTAGTGGAAACGGAATACCTGACTGATGCGTTCACGCGGGAAGCGGTCAGCTTTATTGATCGCCACCAGGACAAACCCTTTTTTCTCTACCTGGCGTATAACGCAGTTCACAGCCCCCTGCAGGGAAAACAGGCGGACATGCAGCGTTTTCAAAACATTGACGATGTGCACCGACGCATCTTTGCCGCCATGCTCTCTTCACTGGATCAAAGTGTCGGCCAGATTCTGCAGCAGGTCCGAAAAGCCAAACTGGATCGCAACACATTGATTGTCTTTCTGAGTGACAACGGCGGCCCGACGTGCGAACTCACGTCCAGCAATCTTCCACTGCGTGGCGAAAAGGGATCCATGTACGAAGGAGGACTGCGGGTTCCCTTTCTGATGCGCTGGACAGGCAAGTTGCCTGCTGGCCAAACCTATTCGCAGCCAGTCAGCAGCATGGATCTTTTCAGTACGTCGGCAGTTCTCTCCGGTGCACCGCTGCCGGACGACCTGGATGGCCAGAACCTGATGCCGTACCTGTTGAAAGAAAAACATGGCACGCCGCATCACGAGTTTTTCTGGCGTCAGGGTAAGCGAGCTGCACTCCGACTGGGGGACTGGAAAATTGTCAAAATGCGCGGCAAACCCGATATCAAAAACTGGGAGCTGTATCACATCACAGAGGATCTGTCGGAACAGACCAATCTCGCCAGCGAGCGGCAGGACAAACTGCAGGAACTGCTCACCCGCTGGAACGAATTGAATTCGCAGATGAAGCCGGCTCTGTTTTGATTACTTCTCTACAGATGCAACGGCACCGGGTCGGCTGCTCCCCTGCTCGATCAGATCGGCCAGCTGTTTTTTCAACCGCTGTGCAAGTTCCGGATGTGCCTGGATGACGTTCTGCTTTTCCGCAGGATCCTGCTCCAGATCGAACAACTGATACTGGGGGACTTTGGTATTTGACAGTTGCTGCTCGACAATGATATTGCGGGCGGTCTGTTTGTCGTACCGCTGTAATTTCCATTTCCCGGTCCGCAAAGCATACGTGCCGTTGTTCCCGTTGTTCTGTTGCACAAGATGCGCGCGTCCCGCAGCATCCGGTTTCCCCAGCAATGCATCCAGCACATTGAAGCTGTCACGACAGGCATCCTGGGGCAGTTTCTGTCCGGTCAATGTTGCCAGGCTGGCCGGCAAATCGATGGTACAGACCAGCTCATCACTGACGCCAGGCGGGATATGCCCTTTCCAGCGGGTAATAAAGGGTGTCCGGGTTCCCCCTTCATAGACGCTGTACTTGCCCCCGGAATACGGTCCGGCAGCGCGGTGATCTCCCAAATTCTCCAGCGCGCCATCTTTGTAACCATCATCCATCACGGGTCCGTTATCGGAACAGAATACGACGAGTGTGTTCTCAGCCAGTTTTAGACGATCGAGTGTTTTCATCAGCTCACCCACACACCAGTCGAGCTGAATAATTGAATCGCCGCGATATCCGAGGGATGTTTTTCCCTGAAACCGTTCGTGAGGCATACGCGGGACGTGAATATCGTGCGAGGCGAAGAACAGGAAAAAGGGTTGATCTTTGTTGGCTTCGATAAATTCAACTGACTTCTCGACCCACTTATCGGCCAGATCCTCATCGCGGAATCGAGCCGCATGCCCGCCTGTATAAAAGCCGATGCGGCTGATTCCATTATGAATCGTTGAGTTATGCCCGTGTGACCAGTCCATCTTGAGCGTATCACGGTGTGTTAATCCGGTCGGATGATCGGGGCTCGGCTTCTTATTTCCCACCCAGAGGGGATCTGCCGGATCGAGATTGAGAACCCGGTGATCTTTCACATAAACCTGGGGAACCCGGTCATTGGTTGTCGGCAACAGGAAGCAGGTATCAAAACCGATTTCCAGGGGCCCCGGTTTCAGAGCTCCGTTCCAGTCCGGTCCTGCCTCTCCCCCGAGCCCGAGGTGCCATTTACCGATGACGGCCGTGGAATAGCCGGCGCGTTTCAACAGAGAAGCGATGGTCTCTGTTCCCGGCTTAATGATCGCGGGGGCATTGGGTGGCGCAATCCCGGTCCGCTTTCCCCGAAAGGCATAGGTCCCGGTCAGAAACGAATAACGAGTCGGCGTGCATGTCGAAGCGGAACAGTATCCGCTGGTAAACCGCAGTCCGTCAGCTGCCAGTTGATCGATGTGAGGCGTCTTGAGCGCTGTCGCACCATAACAGGAAACGTCTCCATACCCGAGGTCATCGGCCATGATTACGATCACATTAGGTTTTTCGGCCCGGAGCTGAGAATGACCGTGCAGCAGGCAAACCAGGAACAGCGTCAGCAGTGAGAAGATTCGAAATGACATGAGAGCGCTTTCAATGACAATGAATTAAAAATGATTCCGGGATTCGGGGCGGTTTTATTCTCCCGTTTGAGCAGCAGGAATCGGCACACCACTCCGCGTGAAGGCGATTGCCCGCGAACCGGAAGCCCCCACCATGACGGATTCAACCAGCGGCGGTGCAACCTGCTCCTCGGCCATCCAGTTCACGAGAAAATTCGCACCGGAGCCTCCCGTGCTGTCTTTTTCTTCCACCAGGAATTCAATCGTCTGAAACGGAGCGAGCTTGATTGGCTGGTCGAGATAGACCTTAATCGACTCCCCGTCGGTATCAACATACTTGACTCCGGTGAGGTAAACGGGCTGATCCTGATTGATGTTCCGGATACTCAGAGTCGTTTCCAGAAGCAACGGCGATCCGCCATGATAATAGATGTGAGAATAACAGGGGGCATAGATCGAACCGCTGCGCGTCATTTTTTCTGCGTCGATTTCGCCCGCCTGGTAACTGGCAAGATCGGGCGGTTCATAGCTAGGCGGCGGTATGAACTTCAATTCGTGTTCAAAGCGTTCGAAGCGGGTATCGAGGTACACTGCCCCCGCGATCAGAACTAAGGTCACGACTCCCAGCAACAGAAACAGGACGAACCATTTGTCCCACAACCACAAAAACCAGTCGGGATATTCGCCTTTATTTCCCATGGCACACGCTTCCCCTGTGACAATTATTATTTCATTTCCGGCAGCGCGCCTGAAAAATCTGGTTCAGACGGATTGAGACACTTCCTGTCGGCTGATGTATTAAACACTACCTCAGCCGGCATGAAAAGTCACCCCGACTGACCGTGTCGACTATGGCATATGTTTCTGTAACTCATCCAGGCGAGACTGGCAGTTTTTTACCAGCGGGATAAGTCGTTCATCCGACTGACCGGCGGCCTCGACCATGGAATGATAATACTGCACAATCTCTTCCGGCGGGGCGCCAAAGTGCCCCCAGAATTCAGCGCGATCTTCCGTCTGCAGATCAAACAGCATCGCTTCCAGATTATGCAGCTTGTCCGCGAGTTCAATCGCCCGCGCGCCGAGTGATGCCTGCTGCATCACCTCAATATGATCCCGCTTGCGATCTCGCCAGCTTCGCTTTGCGCCCTCCTGGGTTTCCTTTTCTTCGGTCATCTCCCTGACGTAGTGCAGGACCTCATCCGAAAAGTTTCCCTCCAGATCCTCAAAAGTCAGCGCGGTGTCTTCGACCACATCATGCAGAGCGGCAGCTGCCAGGATGGCTTCCTCATGGAAGCCGGCTTTCACCAGGATCAGACAGACCCCCATCGGATGCGCGATGTAAGGAATTCCGGACGACTTGCGTTTTTGAGATTTATGTGCTTCCGCGGCAACCCGAATGGCGTTCTCGACTACCGGAGAGTGAAGTGTATCCATGCTGCAAACTCTGGTTTAACGTTGTTCGATCGGAGTATCCTGCGAGTGCCGGAACTGGTTAAATCGCGTGTACTCCCAGTGACGATACAGGGCGGATTTCTTCAACAGGTTCGATTGACTGTCGACCGCTTCCACTTTGCCTTCGTGAATCACGACGACCTGATCAACGCGTCGCAGAGTCGTAATGCGGGAAGGAATGACCAGCACGGTCCGGTTCTGGAAAATCCGGGAGTAGGCATCTTCGAGCAGAGTTTTGGTATCCTCATCGAGCGGCCCTTCCGGTTCTTCGATGATCATCAGAGCCGGCTTTCGCAACAGGGCGCGGGCTAATCCTAACCGGAAACACTCACCCGTTGTCAGATCTTCCCCGTGCTGCCCCAGCACGGTTTCGTAACCTTGAGGCAGTCCCTGGATGAACTGATGCGCGTGTGATTCTTTTGAAGCCGCGATGACTTCCTGCAGCGAATACCGTTCATCGCCGCAGCGGATGTTGTCCTTAACGGTTCCGGTGAGACAGGGATCGTTCCCGCTCACAAAAATCGCTTCCGCCCGCAGAGACTCCAGGGTCACCCACGCTGTGTCTTCGCCGTCGATCAGGACCCGGCCCGAGCGGGGTTCAATAAAGCGGGGGACCAGGAAACTGACAGCGCGCGGGGCGAGTTTCTCCAGTGAGACCAGTGCGGTTGTCGTACCGGCGGGAATTTTCAGATCAAAGCCCTTCAAGATCGGAGACGAACTGGGCGTGAGACTGTAATTGACGTTTTCGAACTGCAGTGCCGTCGACATCGGTTCCAGAAATTTCGCTCCGACTGCCTGCCCGACTTCGGGGATCAGGTTCAGATAACGATAAATCGAGCTGGCAGCCACAGTGGATTCTTCGCGCACACGGAACAGTTCATGCAGACCGTTGACCGGCAGGTAGAAGAAGCCGAAGATTCCCACCACCAGCACCGCTGCAGAGAGCGGCAGGCTATCCGGATTCACGAGGACTTTATACCCCACCAGAAAGACAACCAGGCACGAACAGAAGACGGCCAGGCCCCGGGCGATACGATGTCCCCAGCCTTCAACGCGTTTCAGCTTCTCCAGGTTTTCGGTGTACTTCGCCAGGTGCTTCTGAAACTGTTCATGCTCCGGGTTTTCCATTCCATAGCCGCGGACCAGGCGTGTGCTCCGCAGATTTTCAGCCAGCAGGGAAAGTTCGGTATCGATGGTGACCAGTGTTCTGGCATGCTGCAAATCGTAATCTTTGCGATGCTGCATCAGAAAATACCAGGCTGCGGCCAGCGGGATGATGCACTGCAGCGTTAAACGCCAGTCGATGGAAATGGCAATCAACAGCAGAATCGCCAGCGTCACAGTATGCCGCGTCAGACCGTAGACCCAGTGGAAGACGCCGTTCTGTACGGTTCCCACATCCTGAATAAACAGGTGAAACGCCTGATCGGTCTCTTTCCCCGACAGATCTCCGGGGCCCAGGCGGAGCGCCTGGCGATGAATCATATTGCGTAACGTTGTCGAAATATGATGGGAAACCTTCAGGCTCCGCAGTCGGCATCGCCAGCGGATCAACACCCGGATGCTGGCCACGACCAGCGCGACTAAAATCAGTGTGAATAACGCGGACTGATTCTGCTGCAGCAAGGGGACGCGCTGATACACGCTTTTCATGATCCCCAGATGGTATTTGGAATGCGTCCACCAGACGGAGGGCAGAATTCCCGTATCGGAAAGGACCAAACGATCTGGAGGAGTCGCTGATTTTTCGGCCGTGGGAGCCGCTTTCGGCTCCGGTTCAGGAGCGGGCTTTTCTTCCGCGGCGGCAACTTCGTCAGTATCGGCTTTCGGCTCAGCCGGTTCCTCGGATGGTTTGGCTGCTTCAGCTGGTGCTTCTGGTTCGGGACTGGCCAGGATTTCCTGCAGTTGCTGAACCCGCTCAACCCCCTGCACCGAAATCTGCCCACGATGATCCAGCAGATCCAGGATCAGGAAAAACAGGATGAGCAGAAACGCCAGCAAGAGGCCATTGATGAACGACCAGAACACAACGGATCTGGCAGACCCACGAAAAAACTCCCGCGCGGGGAACGCGCGATGGAATGCGTTGGGCTGACGATTTGACACAGGACCCACCGAATCTGTTTTAAGTGATTAAATTAAAAGGCCTGTCCCCTGTCTGTCAGGCAAGGTCCCGGTCTTCGAAAAGGATGAAGGCAACCAGAATCGCAATTCCGGAATAGAGCAGACAGCTTAATGCGGAATGACCAATATAGACAGGTGGAACCACGGTTCCCGTTGCGACCGCAGGTGACATATTGAAGTTATCCAGGTTGGGCAGAATCGTAGCAATCAGCTGCCCGGTAAACTTCACAAATTCCAGTCCCTCCGCCTTGGCCTGAACCAGGTTGGGAGTGAGGTGGCCAATGATATAGACGCCGAAGCAGATAATCATGTTGACCATCATGGGCAGACGCGTCGAGATCGCCACGCTGATGGCGGCCAGAATGGCGACTTCCATATAGATCAGCAGAATCCCGGGCAGAATCAGCCAGACCGCAGCCATCCGCTCGGCGTGCGTTGGTGGTTCCTGGGCCGCTTCGCGGGCATCATAGCCGACTTTGAAGTAAACCAGCAGCAGGAAAGTGATCACCATCGGCAACATCAGCCAGACGACGGCCTTCAGAATCCCCAGGTATTTCCCGACGATAAACTGACGGCGGTTGATCGGCTTCGACAACAGCGTCATGGCCGTCTTACCTTCAATTTCATCAGCGATACTGGTACTCGCCGACCACACGGCCAGCAACAGACTGCAGATCAGGATCGTGGCCAGACCACAGTCCATCAGCATCTTGACGTCATCCCCCATCGAAAAGAACGGGAGAAACGTATTTAACAGCAGCAGGATTAAACCAAGTGCCATCAGCAAGAGGAACACGGGCTGGCGAATGGCTTCCTTCGTGGTCGCCCTGGCGATTACACCCGCCTGGGTCATCGAAGTCACACCGAACAGGAGTACAAAATAGATTGCAACTCCGATTCCGGTAATCCACCATTGCACTGTCAGATTTGTCGTCTCAGCAGCCAATACCAGCAGGTTTCCCATTGTTTATGTACCGTCTTTAAAATAATGCATCAAAAAGTCAGTGCCCGCAGCTGACACCTGAGTGCGCAACTACACTTGCATCATACGAATGAAGTCTGCTCCGATGTTGGTTTTATTTTTGAACTTCTGAAAAAAGAAAGAGAATTCAGAATTCGCAGACCATCACCGGAAAGCAACAGCTACTTTACCGAGAACCGGTGGCGAAAGTAAAGAAAACAGACCCAAACGCCCCGCGTTTTCCCCAATCTGACAGGCAGCTTCGCTATAACTTGCCAAATTGCTGCCATGCTCACGGCAAATGGGTGGGGAGCCTGTGCCTGTTGAACTGCAAAGCGGGTTTTGACTGATAGAAACCTGGCGTGTCGGTGATCCAGCAGGGATCGGAGCGCTCAATATTCGATGGTGAAACTTTGACGACCGGGATCGACCGGGGCCCCTTGAATCGATACATCCGTCACATTCGTTGCGAATGTCAGCATCATATCATCGAAAAACCGATCGAGTACTGACTGATCACGGGCCTGCACGACCAGTTCCACGGTTCCATCAGACAGATTTTTGACGAATCCGGTAACAGGGTAACGCTCCGCCAGTTGAGTTGTGCGATATCGAAATCCGACGCCCTGCACCCGCCCCGCATAAATCGCGCGTAGACTGATCAGATCCGTCGATGAACCGGATTGATGAGGATCAGCACACATGGCCGATATCCTCTCTATCAAGAGACCGTAAATTAATGAGCGAAAAAACGTTGATCGGAGACAGTACGATCAGAAGGGACTTTAAGCCCTGAGAAATGAATAGAGACTTCGGTCGTACTGCTTTAATGCGAAGAAGGCTCTTCAGTCAGCTGCCCTGATTCCGGCAAGTCTGAAAAGTCGATACACAATTCTTCGCGAACAATGCTCATGCTGCGCGGAGCATCAATTCCTAATCGCACAGAATTGGGGCCAATACGAACAATCGTCAGGGTTACGTCATCGCCAATCCGAATCCGCTCGCCGGGCTTACGTGATAATACAAGCATTTCTTTTCGAATCCTTCGTTTTCTGTTCCCTCATACTTCCCTGTAACCTTCCAGGAAGGTCGAAAGCATTGTGCAGGATGAGGGTAGTTCAAGAGTACTCATCTCGACAATTCACTGAAACCAGCCAGCAAACTGCCATCACTACGATGTCGACATCAGTATGATAACAGCTTTTGAATTATCATGTCCAGCCCAGACTGAAAAATAACGTCACGACCCGTACAACCGCCAAAAACCGCCCCGAAACCACTCATTTTACCCAAAATCGTGCCCAAAAATCAGGCACAACCACCCCTGCACAATAAACAGGCACAATCAGCGACATCGTCAGAGTTCTCATAACCAGACAATTTCCCCTCAGCCCGCTGACCGGTGCCCAGCTCGCAGTCAATTTCCAATATAATGGACGCCACAGGTTCTACTGAAAACCGGTCCGTTCGCTGGAAAAGAATTTCAAAATTTCTTTCTCTCCTCTCAGCCGGTTACCGGTTGGCGGCGGTGAATGCAGATGCAAAAGAAGACGGAAAAGCAGCGGGGAACCGCTTGACGATTCCCACTTTGATCGTCAGTCTTTAGCAACAGTGTTAACTAACTCAGAATTTCTGCCTCGCTATCAGGGGAACATCATGGTTCGTATCGGAATAATCGGCGTCGGTTTTATGGGAATGGCTCACTACGAAGGAGCCAAAAAGCTCAAAGGAGCCAAGGTCACTGCGATCTCAACGCGCGATCCCAAGAAACTGTCTGGCGACTGGAGCAGCATCGAAGGCAACTTCGGTCCCCGCGGAGGTCAGGTCGATCTCTCCAAGGTAAAACAGTACAGTGATTACCATGAACTGCTGGCAGACCCCGATATTGATCTGGTCGATATCTGTCTTCCCACCGAAATGCATGAAAAAGTCGCCATGGATTCCATCCAGGCCGGCAAACACACACTGGTCGAAAAGCCGATTGCCATCGACCTCAAGGCCGCCAACCGGATGGTGAAGGCAGCCGAAAAAGCGGGCGTACAGTTCATGGTCGCCCAGGTCCTTCCCTTCTTCCCGGAATTTCAGTTTGCCGTTGAATGTGTTCGCAGCCAGAAATATGGAAAACTGCTGGCCGCACACTTCCGCCGTGTGATGGCTCCTCCCAAATGGTCAGAGAATATTGAAGACTTCCAGAAACTGGGTGGCTGGGGCATCGACCTGCACATTCATGACAACCACCTGATCAGCCTGATGTGTGGCGTTCCCCAGAAAGTGACCTCCCGCGGGATCGAAAACAAGGGTTACATCAACCACGTGCATACCGTTTATGACTATGAAGACCCGAACCTGGCGATCAGCTGTGTCAGCGGTGGCATCGCGACGCGGGGCCTCGAATTCGCCCACGGCTTTGAACTCTACTTTGAAGAAGCCACCGTTCTCTTCGGAGCCGGAACGATGGGTGTCGGCAAAAATAAGGAATGGGTTGTCAGCCAGCCGCTGACATTGATCACCAAGTCCGGACAGCTGAAACATCCAAAACTCAAAGGGGGCAACGAATGGTGTGCCGCCTTCACGCTGGAACTGCAGGCAGCCGTCAATGCGATTCAGTCGGGTGAAGAACCCGAGGCACTCTCCGGCGCCCTGGCCCGCGATGCTCTGAAAATCTGCTACGCGGAAGCAAAAAGTATTCAGACAGGGCGATCCATTCCTGTCAAATAAGTGTCACTTCAGCTGTTGAAGTACACATAATTATAATCACACCGCCGATTCTCGAATCGTTCTCGAAAACCGGCGGTGTATTTCTTGGTATACTGCTGAAAATGAAGTAATCTGAGCCTGATTCCCGGGCAATTCAGCCCGATTCTTTAATCACTCCGACCTGAACCGGTAACAAGAACCGGTTCGGTTCTGAAAAACGGCTCTGCCCAGTCTCTGATAAGCTAAGCTCATGCTCGAAAATCTGCCTCTCCAATCAGTAAAATATAAAGGACTCACCATCGAGGGGTATTCTCGCGCTGCAGTACAGAGTTACTGGAGGATTCCCGAGCTGAAACTTGGCTTTGACCTGGGAGCCAGCCCCTGGTCATTTATGGGAACGTCGGTGTATTTTATTTCCCATGCGCATCTGGACCACATGGCAGCGCTCCCCGCGTACGTGGCCCGGCGGCGGATGATGAAAATGAGCCCGCCCACGATCTATCTACCCGAAGAAGTAGTCGATCCCGTCTGGAAAATGCTCCGCAGCTGGCACAAACTGGACCGGGGCCGCATGGACTGTGAACTCATCGGCATGAAAGACGGCGATGACATTCAGCTGACCCGCGAACATGCTGTCACTGCATTTCAGACCAAGCACACGGTCCCTTCGATCGGATTCCAGGTCTGGGACTGTCGTAAAAAGCTCAAGCCGGAATTCATGGGTAAACCGGAAACCGAAATTCGCGATGCGCGGATGGCGGGAGTCGAAGTCAGTGAAGAAATCCGGGTGCCCCTGGTCTGCTACACGGGCGATACTGCTCCCGCGGGACTGGACCACTTCGAAACTGCTTATGAATCAAAAGTCCTGATCACCGAGATGACGTTCCACCGTCCGGAACATCGGCGGGAACGAATTCATAAGTTCGGGCACATGCACCTTGATGATATCATCGAACGCGCCGACCGTTTTAAGAACGAGTTACTGATTCTCGCGCATTTCAGTACGCGCTACCACGATAATCAGGTGCTCAACGCGGTCAAAAAACGGGTTCCCGAGGATTTACTCGAGCGTATCCATCTCTGGCTGTAATTTACCCGGCCGCAATTGACTGCGAGACTCCGACAGCAGATCTGTAAAAAAAGCCTGGAAGGGATCACCCCTCCAGGCTTTTTCTGTGCAGTCAACGTTTATGCGTTGATCTCGTAGCCTTTCCGCTGTTCACGGCTCTGCCACTGGTTGGCTTCATCATCGCCAATGATCTGTTCCGTCTGGGGATCCCATTTCAGAGATCGATTCAGGCGAATCGCAATGTTGGCCAGGTGACAGGTGGTGATTGCGCGGTGGTGCGTCATCACATCTGAGATTGGCTGCTCACGGGCATCGACACATTCATAGAAGTTCCGCATGTGATCGCCGGGCTGGCGTCCTTTGTAGAGTTCCTTGATGGTATCGCTGGAAAGTGGATTGTCTTTCAGGTCTTCCACAGGCTTTCCGGTCAGATCGCCGCGGCTGACAAACATCCGCCCCTTGGTCCCGCTAAACAGAATTCCGTTACGACCATCGCTTTTGATCGTCATCTTCACATCGTTCGGGAAGGTCGCCTGAACTTCAAACTTGGAAGCCACATTGTATTCATCATCCTTGGTCGGCATACCGTCTTTAAGAGGAACCGGATGCACTGCGGAAATCGGCACGACCTGGGTCGGTCCGGAATGATCCATGCCAATCCCCCACTGGGCGATATCCACATGATGCGCACCCCAGTCGGTCATTTTGCCACCGGAATATTCATACCACCAGCGGAATTCGTAATGGCAACGGGTTTTAGGACGTCCGTCGGCTGATTTCCAGCGGTAATCCGTCATGGGTGCCTGGCCCAGCCATTTGTCCCAGTTCAGAGTTTTGGGAACCTCGGCCACGGGAATGGATCCGCTGGGCTCAATGCCGCCAATCACACATTCCACTTCGGTGATATCACCCAGACGACCTTCCTTGATGATCGCCAGTGCGTTCAGGAACCGCTGATTCATTTCGCTCCGCTGCTGGGTGCCGACCTGGAAGACCCGGCCTGTTTCCTTGAGCACTTTGATGATCTGCTTGCCTTCATCAATCGTCAGAGTCAGCGGCTTTTCACAATAAACGTCCTTGCCGGCTTTCATTGCTTCAATGGCAATTTTGGTGTGCCAGTGGTCGGTCGTTACGATCGTCACGATATCGATCTCGGGATTTTCCAGAACTTTCTGGTAGTCTTCGAAGACCGCGACTTCTTTGTTGTTGCCTTTTTTTCCCTGAATTTCTTTGACCTTGTCGTGTGCTTTACCAGCGTGTGCTGCATCCACATCGCAGACGGCAATCACGTCTCCGTACTTCATCGCATTCGGACCAACGGCATTCCAGCGGCTCCCGGTACCGATACAACCCACCACGGGGCGATCATTGGCTGCTTTGAACTTATAGGCGCTGGCAGGATTAACATTGAACCAGAAGGGAACGCTGCTTCCCGCGACTGCGGCTGCTGAGGTTTTCAAAAAGTCGCGACGATTCTGCTTGGAATTACTCACTGAAGACTCCTTATCTACATGGAAGGGTGCGCGCCGATTTCAGGAATGGAATCACGCAGGTGCAGGATGATTGATCAATGAGTCCATTATAAGGAACTCGGAATCGGCAATGCAAAGATCAAGACTGCTTTATGTCTGTTTTCTTCATACGACTTGTCCGGGATTCCTGATAGAATGAAAGTATCAAAAAAGTGCCGCCACCTCACTTTTGCTGATCGAACGTGGCGAACCTGGTTTTATAAAAGACCCTAACATATTTTCTTTCCTGAAACGGTAGCATGCGCACCATCCTGCACGTGGATATGGACGCCTTTTACGCGTCCATCGAAGAACGGGATCACCCGGAACTCAAAGGGCAGCCGATCATTGTCGGCGGTCGGGCTGAGTCACGGGGTGTCGTTTCCGCTGCCAACTATGCCGCGCGCAAATTCGGCGTTCACAGTGCCATGCCGATGAAAACCGCCCGCTCACTCTGCCCCCACGCACACTATTTTCCGGTCCGGATGAAAGATTACGCAGCCGTCTCCCATACACTGCAGCAGATCTTCCAGCGTTTTACCCCTCTGGTCGAGCCGTTGTCCCTGGATGAAGCATTCCTCGATGTGACGGGAAGCGAACTGCTCTTCGGTACGGGTACAGAAATAGCGCGCACGATCAAGCGCGAAGTTCAGGAAACGTTACACCTGATCGCGTCCGTGGGAGTCGCGCCAAATAAGTTCCTCGCGAAAATTGCCAGCGATGCGGACAAACCGGATGGTCTGGTGATTGTCGCGCCTGACCGCATTCATGATTTTCTCGACCCACTGCCCATTTCACGCATCTGGGGCATTGGAAAAGTTGCCACCCGCCGCTTTAACCAACTGGGAATTCAAACCGTCGCTCAATTACGGGCCCTCGAACCGAAATTACTCACGGAACTGTTCGGCGAACAGGGTGCGCATCTCTGGAAGCTGGCACAGGGGCTCGATGAGCGTCCCGTGGTGCCGGAACGTCAGGCCAAATCCATTTCGCGCGAAACTACTTTTTCCCGCGATGTGACCGATCTGGAAATCCTCAAGTCCGTCCTGATTGAACTGGTAGAAGACGTGGCCCGTCGGCTCCGTAAAAACCAGTTGCGCGGAAAAACGATTCAGCTCAAAATCAGGTACGATGACTTCTCAACCTTTACGCGGGCATCGACTATCGCGCAACCGACGGACATCACCCGCGATATCCAGGCCGCCGCCCTGCAGATGCTGGAACACCGGCTGCCGGCCCGCCGGCTGTCAATTCGACTGATCGGGGTCGGCGTTTCCGGTTTCGATCAGAGCGCCGTTCAGCAGCGCAGTCTGTTTGACGAAGAGGATCAACAGAAACACTCCCGACTGGACCAGATCAAAGATCAGATCGCCGACCGTTTCGGAATGGATTCGCTGAAACGCGGCAATCGCATTTTAAATGATGCGCGAGATGAATCAGCGGAAGCAGACTGAGCTTGAATTCCGTTTTTTTCTTCAATCTTTGACTGGTGCCCAGCGCAACTTTTGAGTTGTCTTAAATTCGACTTGCCCGTCGTTTTGGCTTTGCTGGTTCGGGCGACTGCTGCCCCGATCGATCAATGCCTGCAGGTCGGCTGTCATCTGTCTGACCCGTTCCGGATGTTTCTGTGACAGATCCTGCTCTTCCGCAATGTCAGACTGCAGGTGATAGAGCTCTGCGATCGTCGGCTTGCCGCGCGATTTTTCCAGATTGCGTCCGCTCAGTTTATACACCAGTTTCCAGGGACCATCCCGGTAGGCAAATTCACCAAAGTTCGAGTGATTGACCACTGACGTGCGTGAGCCGCCTGACGCTTTTCCCTGCAGTGCGGGGTAAAAGCTGAGACTGTCTTCTGCGCCGGCTGCGGGTAATTTTGCTCCCAGGAGATCAGCGCTGGTTGCCAGGAGATCCGTCAGGCAGATCAGCTGGTCACTGCTGCTGCCCGCCTGTACTTTTCCGGGCCAGCGGACGACCAGCGGAACGCGGTGTCCCCCCTCCCAGACATCGCCTTTATGTCCGCGATAAGGACCGCTGGGGAGATGACCGGCTTTGATCAGATCATTCCAACCCGTGTAATGCGAATGACCATTGTCTGCAGTGAAGATCACCACGGTGTTCTCGCCCAGTCCCGCCTGGTCAATCGCCTGAATCACCTGACCTGCAGACCAGTCTGTTTCCATCACAAAATCAGCCACGGGTGCGATGCCACTTTTTCCACGGAAAGGGGGCGAGGGAACCACCGGCTCGTGCGGAGAGGTCATCGAAAAATAAAGAAAGAATGGTTCCTGCTGTGCCGCTTGCTGTTCGATGTACTTGACTGCCCGCCGGGTTAATTCGGGAAGAATTTCCTGCATTTTCCAGTCGGGTGCCGCCGGAGCGCCGGTGAATGCTTTGGGCAACACAATTCCCTCTGCGGGATCGGGTTGAAATTTTGCTGTGGGCTGTGGAAAGACCCGGTTGTTTTCAATGAAGGTAAATGGAGGCAGATTCGGCAGATCGACGCCGAAGAAATAATCGAAGCCCCGGTCAATCGGTCCCCCCGAAATTGATTTGGTAAAGTCCCAGCTCAGTTGCCACTGGCCGTTGCGTTTCTCCGTCATCTGGCTGGGCTGCGGTCCCGGCCAGTTCCAGCCCAGATGCCACTTTCCGATGCAGGCGGTTGTATAACCCTGCGACTTGAGAAACCCGGGAAATGTGAGTCGGTCGGCAGCGATCAGCGGAGGTTCGTAAGCGGCGATCACCCATTCCTGCAGGCGCGTCCGCCAGGCATAGCGGCCTGTGAGGAGTCCATAGCGGGTGGGAGTGCAAACCGCCGAACCACTGTGGGCGTCGGTAAAGCTCATCCCCTGCTTTACCAGACGGTCGAGATACGGCGTTGGAATTTTGTTATCCGGATAGTGTGCCTGGATATCGCCCACCCCGAAATCATCGGCCAGAATGACCACGATATTCGGTCGCTGCTGTTCAGCTGCCGAAAGCAATCCGGAGCTCAGACACAATAAGAGACAACAGACAAGCGGACGCAACATGGTAGACTCCTCAAGACGATCCAGGACAATGAAGCAGGAGATTGCCAACTGCAGCTCGCTGTGAAGCTGACAGTATTTCTCTTATTTATCCTACCGGTTATAAAACGACAGCGAAAGCAGGACTGACAGAAAAGCGTTAACCAGCTGTCGGGGGAGTGACGCCGACCAGCGTCTCGTCTGTTTTCTGGTTCCGGCTACTGAAATAAACCAGCGCGAACCCGACCACGATGGAACAGAGGGAAACGATCAGCCAGAAAAGGGGCAGATGTTTCTGGTCCTGCAGGTTCATGTCCCATTGTGAGAAGTAGTGCTGATAGCTGGCGAAGGTAATCAGCAAGCCGTTGTGCAACATGTGCAGCACAATCCCGGGAATGACACTTCGCGAGAGGACGTTGACATATCCCAAAGAGATTCCCATGAAGAAGCTGGGAAAAAACCGCTCGATAAACAGGGAATCACGCACGATGACGTGGAAGAGTGCGAACAGAAACGCTGAAATGAAGATCGATTTGGTACTCGAAAATCGGTTCAAGAGACCGCTCAACAGGTAACCGCGGAAGAAGAGTTCTTCGCAGATCGCGGGGAGTACCGCCAGGCTGATCAGCTTGATCCAGAGTGGTACCAGCTCCAGTTCCAGCTTCATCGAATCAAATAGTTTCGTGAGAACTTCAATGCGATAGTCGGTCAGGGCGAAGATCTCGATCTCGTAAGCCATCGGCCAGAGCGTGAATCCCAGCAGGACCGCTCCCACGCAGGCCAGCGGTCGGGGGCGATTCCAGCGAAAGCCGGACTTCAGATTCACACCACCCAGCCAGGCGAATAAAAGTGGGATCAGCAGAAACAGACAGAAGGTGAGCGTGCCTGATGCCAGCAGTCGCATCGCCATGGAAAGTTCCTGCAGCCGACTGATAAATGCAGCCGACAGGATGAACACCGGAAACAACACCGCCAGACAGAGCACTGCATTATTCAGCGCGGGGGCGGCATGGGTTTTGGTGGAACGCTTGAAAAAATCGCTCCAGGAAGCCTCACTCTGATACAAAATTGTATCGGTGCCGAATATCCGGGCGGCCAGGCTGAGGGCAACCACGCCGTAGAAGACCGTGGAAAAGACGGAAACAAAAAACAGTGCCGGCTGCGCCTGATGCAGTAAAAAATCGCGGCTGAGCAGTACGATATTCGCCAGGGGAATCACCGCCCAGAGCAGCGTCATTTTGAGATCGGGCACCAGGCCGATGACACCGGGGGCCATCGAGATCAGCATCAGCGGAATCAGGTAGGCCTGTGCTTCTTTGAAGCTGCGGGCAAAGCTGGTAATACAGAGCAGGACCGCAGAGAAGAAGGCGGCGAAGATCAACAGGAGTAACAGAATCTGCATTAAGACGACCGGCGTCAGCCCCTCGCCGAACAGCATCCCCTCCAGACCGTTTGCATAAGCGGTCGCCAGCATCGCCACCATATTCACGAGGGCCGTCAGCGTCGCCACCGCCAGGACGGCAAAAAACTTGGAACACAGAATCCACATGCGGGGTAACGGCGCAGCCATTAAGGTTTCCAACGTTCCACGTTCGCGTTCGCCGGCTGTCAGATCGATTGCGGGATAGACGGCGCCAGTCATCGTCATCAACAGCAGAATCATGGGGACGAACGTCACCAGGGAAGCCCCCTGTCGCATCTCGGACTTTACCGGATCAAACGTCGCGATGAACGGAACGGTGTCGCTTTTTCCCATTTCTGTCAGCAGCTGGTCGCGGTAATTCCAGCGTACGGCCTGCAGACGTTTCTCGACATATTCCGCGGCCCGTCGACTGTGGGGCGACTGTGCGCCGTAGGTAATCTGAAAACGGCCACTGTGTCTCTCTCCACCCTGATCAGCCTGCGCAGTGTCGATGGGAATGTAGCGTACGCCCACATCGACCAGACCATCGCGGACCAGTTTCGAAATGTTTTGATTTTCACCGGAACTGTCGGCGATCAGAAACTTGATTACCGGATCGACCCGTTGAAAGCGGGCCAGGGGCTGCTCGTCGTCAGCTGCTTTCTGTTCGACAGGCGACATGCCTGGATTGGTTGCCAGCAGACGGTTCCCTTTAGTGAGCAGGGCGCGAAACAGCTGTCCCTCTGATTCGTTGGAGAGAATAATTCGGTATTCGACTTTGCCCAGCTGGCTCATCTGGCTCAAAAAGAACTTCTGCAATAGAAGACCAAGCAGTGGATAGACCAGCAGCGGCATCAGGATCAGGGTGATCACGGTGCGGCGGTCGCGGAGAATTTCGCGTAGTTCTTTCTTCAACAGACCCGAAAAGCGAAAACCGGTCGTGGGAGTGTAGATCCGGTGATCCGAGTCCTGATCGTAGGGTGACACCATTAAAGCAGTTCCCCCTGTGCCGCGGCGACTGTTTCCGATTTTGTCACAGGCGCATCCAGCAGTTGCAGGAAGATCTGGGTTAATGTCTGACAGGAAGTGCATTGCTGCAGCTCTTCCAGTGTGCCCTCGTAGCTTTTCTTACCCTCGTACAGGAGTCCGAACCGATCACAGAGCTGCTCGGCTTCATCCAGACGATGTGTGCAGACGATGACGGCTTTGCCTTCATCACGGAGATGGTCGATGTAATCGAAGATGACCTTGCTGCCGACCACATCCAGACCACGCGTCGGTTCATCCATCAGCATCACGGGCGGATCGTGGATCAGGGAGCGTGACAGATTGACGCGTTGCTTCTGACCGGTGCTCAATGTAGCAGAACGACGATCGAGAAATTCGGAGAGCCGGAACAGGTCCGACAGTCGCGCGATACGGTCTTCCGCCTGCGCCGCGGAGACGCCATAGACGTCGGCGAAAAAAGAGAGGATCTCGCGGGGCGTCAACCACTGGTACAGGCCGGCACTGGTTGAGACGAGGCCGACCCGTCGTTTGATTTCGTCGGGATGCGTCGAGACGCGAAAGCCTTCGACTTCGGCATCGCCACTGGTCGGTTTGAGCAGGCCGAGAATCATGCGGAGCGTTGTAGTTTTACCGGCACCATTGGGCCCCAGCAAACCATAGACTTCCCCTGCTTCGACTGCGAACGAAATATGATCGACGGCCAGAACATCCTGTTTTCCGGCTTCGAAAATACGTGTGAGGTTTTGAACGCGGATCATAACGGCCCTTAGTCCTGATTCTAAGAGAACCCCGGGAGCGCACCAGAGGTATCAATGAGAATTCAATTGCAGATCATTGCTTGAATTCATTAGAACCAGAAACGCTTGTAACTTCAGATTGGAAGAGCTCGCCTGCCTGAATCATGTTGAATTCACTGGAAGTGCGAATAGAAATGCTGGCGCATAAATAACCTGATTCGGAACTGATTCATCTTAACAAACCAAAAGTCAATCTGTCACCTGTGAAAACAGGTTTCCTGAACGGAAGACGGGAATGCATCCTCTTCTATGAATATTTGAATATCTACCACCGGGTATTTTAGTAAACAAAACTTTGAAGCCAGACTCTCCTTGCAGACCGTTCTCATGCAACACACAATAGAACCGAAATACTTACTTCAAGCTGCTCAGATTTTCTGTCCAATCCATTCCCGTTTGAAAGCCGTTTCCGTAATGAGATGCTTCCCCCGCCAGATCGTGCTGACACTTCTGTTCTGCCTGCTTGCGTCCAGCCTGTTTGCCGCTGATGACTGGCGCGTGTGGCGCGGGCCCACGGGAAACGGGGTGGCGGCTGCCGGGCAAACACCACCAGTCAAGTGGTCGGAAACGGAAAACATTCACTGGAAAACCCCACTCCCCGGACGGGGCCATGCCTCGCCGATCGTGGTTAATGATCGAGTACTGATTGCGACCGCTGATGAGTCACAGGAAATCCAGTCGGTGGTTTGTCTCGCCCGGGACTCGGGGAAGATACTCTGGAAAACCGACGTCAACCGGGGTGGTTTCGCTCCCAAAATTCATCAGAAGAATACGCACGCTTCTCCCACACTCGCTTCCAATGGCGAACTGGTTTTCGCGGCCTTCCCGCATCATGAAAGTATTCAACTCACGGCGCTCGATCTGGATGGGAAACAGCGTTGGCAGATCCGGGCGGGGGGCTTTCTGCCCAGGGCGTATCAGTTCGGCTATGGTCCCTCTCCCCTTCTCTATGAAAATACGGTGATCGTGGCAGCCGAGTATGAGAAGAACGGTTACCTGGCTGCCTTCGATCAACAGACGGGCAAAGAAGTCTGGCGTCTCGATCGCCCTGATAAAATCAATTTCTCGACGCCCATTGTCGCCCGCATCGCTGGTCGGGACCAGCTGCTACACAGCGGCAACTCGCGGGTTGCGAGTTTCGATCCGCGAAATGGTCGCGAGATCTGGTCGGTCCCTGCTCCCTGGATTGTCAGCTGTGGCACCATGGTCTGGGATCAGGAGCTCGTCTTCGCCAGTGGTGGTTTTCCAACCAAGGGAACCATCGCGGTGAAAGCAGATGGTTCGGACAAGGTCGCCTGGACGAACCGCGTCAAATGCTATGAGCAATCGATGCTGGCTGCGAATGGATATCTCTATGCGGTCGATGACAACGGCATCGCCTACTGCTGGGATGCACAGACCGGGAAAGAGATGTGGAAGCATCGCCTGGGCGGGAAAGTCTCTTCCTCACTGGTCCTCGCGAACGGCAATCTGTATCTGACGAACGAACGGGGGACCACGTTTGTCTTCCGTTCGAATCCTCAGAAATTTGAACTGCAGGCAGAAAACCAGCTCGGCGACGAAGGTTTTGCTTCGCCGGCAATCTGCGGCAGTCAGATCTTTCATCGCGCGGCCGGACGCGCCTCGGGAAAACGTCAGGACATGCTCTACTGCATCGGCAAATAGTCTCTGGTCAGACTCTATTCTGCCTTGGCGGGCTCAGCTGCTTTCTGCGGTGGTGCCACCTGTTGATTTGCCGGAACCGGCTGACCAAAGGCTCGAAAGCCGCGCATCTCCTGGGGTAATCGAAAATAGAAACGGTTGGCGGTGTACGCGTTCGTCCATTGATAACGGACCTGTCCTTCTTTAGGACGGACGCTCATTTTGGGACTGGTCCAGACTTCCTGCTTGTCGAGTTGGACTGTCGTCGCTGCTGCAGACAGTCGCGCACAGCCATAAGACCAGGTCTTGCCGTCGGTTTCCAGAATCAGGATGACCTCGGGATTGAACCCGCGTTCAAAATAGAACGCCGCGGCATCCGAATTCTCTGCATCGGTCGGTTGATACTGGTCGAAGGGAGTGGGATGCAGATTCAGAAAGATCTGTTCGCGTCCCAGCATCTCCTCGGCTGAAAATCGAATTGCCAGCTGTTGCATCTGGTCCAGTCGCTCTTCCGCGGTTGCCGCCGGTTCGGGTGCATCGGGCAGTGGTTTGAATTCGATCCCGACCTCCCAGGGTTGCCAGGTTACACTGGGCCCTTCAATGCGAAACGGTTTTTCGGTCAACGAGAGGAATTCATAAGTGGCGCGTCCTGCAGACCCTTCCGGGTGATCCATTTCCACGGCGATATATGCCCAGGGGCGGCCCGTTGTTCCTAAACGCCAGATCGCACCTTTCGTCACTTTATATTTGGGATCATGATATTTCATGACCGGTTCCTGGACGAAAGCCAGCGGCGCACTACGTTCTTCCCTGGTTCGAATCGACCAGGCATTGAGCAACTCCCGCATCGTATCGATTTTAGTATCATTGGCCGCCTCTTCTTTTTCCTCAGCAACGATTGGCACAACGACACAATAGAGTAAAACCGCTGCAAAACTACTGAGAAATGTGATTCTCCGGCGCATCATGACGAGTTCCTTGCTTGAGACAGATTCAGTTCGACGCGAACCCATTATATGAACACACAGCCAGTGATCAAATATAAAGTTTGCTAAACGGGCGATTATTTAAGAATGTCTATTATTTCTGTCCCGGTTGGCTACCGCTGTCTTTCGCGCATAAAAAAACGGCAGCCCTGATTTCAGGACTGCCGTTTTCCATTCCATTGAAAGGAAATCGCTACTTTGCTTTTTTGATATTGGGATTCAACAGACTATCGGCTGCGGCATCCCCTTTGGCAGACTTCAAAATGATTTTGATTGAATCTCCGCCCCCTTCGGGAATCATCACCTGGGTCTCCTGGACTGCAGGTGGAGGATCCATCAGGTTTTCTCCCATATTGCCGAGAACCACACGGTAACTGCCGGGGGCAGCCCCATCTTCTTCCTCATAGGTTCCCAGCACAAAGGTGCCATCTTCATTCACGTTCGCCCGGGCGGTCCGCACATTTTCTCCACTCGTCAGTGGTAAGAGATCAATGTGAATCGGTCCGAATGGTTGATCATCCAATGTTAATGTTCCAGAAGCCGGAACGGTCTGAACTGTCCGCTTACTGCCTGCAGCATCCCCGCCTCCACAGCCTGTCAGACAGATCATCAGGGTTGCCAACAGTACGTTCGCTGAGCGCATCATCGTATGTTTGTTTCCTATTCCAAAATGACAAATGAACTTCAGGTCATCAGCACGCTTTCCTCTCCCGGAGATCCGGGAGAGGAAACTGAGAACTGCTGATTAAAAATCGCCAACGATACTATCGAAGCGACCACCGGCAATCGTATTGAGCGACATCCAGAGGCTGGGTGCTCCAGTTGACTGGTTGTGATCACCGTGGTAATCGATGTTTTCACTGATGAATCGTACCGAACCATCGGCCATCAGGAAGTGAGCGCCTCCCTGATGCACAGAACCCGGTCCTGGCCATTCTGAGTTCAGACAGTGAGCAGCGATATAAACCGGCCCCCAGGCATAAGGAGCTGTTTTAAAGAATGTGGCATCTTCACCGGTGGAAGTACCGTCCGGTAACAACAGCTGATTTCGGGGATCGTTCATGACCACGATGTGTGTCGAAGCAATAAATGCCATGCGGTAGACCGCTTCTCCACCACCGTCGCGGAGTCGGCCGGCACCACAGGTTCGTCCGCCACTGGCAAAACCATTTTGCGGAACTTCACCCACGGCAATGGTCGTGGTGGTTCCATCGGTGATGTCACGAATCCGGACTTTTGATTTCAGCGTGAAGACGCCTGTGTGAACCTGGTTGGGTCGATCCCACCAGTCAAATCCCTGAGATCCGGCATAGTTGGTGGTCGCGAAACCATCACGGGCGCTGGGATCATGGTCCTGGTCTGAAGGGCAATGCAGGACAGGCAGTTTAGTCGCCTGAATTGGTCCTGCCGTTCCAGTCTGGCCCAGCAGCGGTGCAGAGAAATTAATCTGATTATACAGGGGCGCCTGTTCCAGGAATGGTAAAATCAGAGTAATCCAACTGTAGTTACGAGCTCCCGGTGAGGAACCACCCGGAGCGTTCGTCCAGACATCGTTGGGAAACATCGAGTGTGTTTCATGATAGTTGTGCAGTGCCAACCCGATCTGCTTGAGGTTGTTCTTGCAGGTACTTCGACGGGCCGCTTCGCGCGCCTGTTGAACGGCGGGTAGTAGCAGGGCGATCAAAATTGCGATGATCGCGATGACCACCAGCAATTCAATCAACGTAAAGCCTCTCTTCTTTGAGCGTTTCAACTCCATACTGACTCTCCTTTAAGATTAAGAATAGTGATTATTGAGATGATAAAATCAGTCTCTCTCACAACACGCAGTATCGCTTCTCTCTCAGATGAAAATGAAAGGACATCTGATTGAATGAGAGTATAAATCGCTGCTCAGTACGCTCGTTTAACACCAGTTAAAACTGGCGTCACTCGTAAATAGAATTGAGTCTAAGTCCGTTACCGGAAATTTATAAGATGAGTGGAATCCCAAGAGACGGGGAGGAGATGCGAAAATCCAAACGAATTATTAATGGAAATTAAATAAATCAACACTCTCCGATACGATTTTAATATGAGTTTTATAAAATTGTCAAACAAGATATTTCGATGTTACGACATTTCGAAATAAGTAAGATTCCTTAATAATGAACAGGATTTCTAAGGTAGATTGACAAGGCCCTACGCAGTTGTGTCGATACAGTTGTGTGACAGAGAACTGTAGAATTTCTTCTTCGTAAGAAAATCTGCTACAGAACTATGTGGATGATATTACTTCCTGACTCTTTACTGTTTTAACAGTGACTCACCAACGAACCGCGCTGCATGTTACCACTTAAACATTTTGACTATCTCATCGTCGGCCAGGGACTCGCAGGCACTGCGCTCGGCTGGACGCTGCAGCAACGCGGCTATCACACCTTGATCATCGATCGTGTTGAAGAGATCACGTCCTCGAAAATTGCTGCTGGATTGATTACGCCCATAACCGGACTGCGTCTGGTGGTCTCCTGGCGACTGGAAGAATTCCTGCCCTTCGCCGTCCGCTTCTATCGTGAAATTGAAGCGCTTACCGGTTCCCGTTTCCTGGAGTTGAACCCAATGCTGCGTCTGTTCGCTTCAGAGCAGGAACAGGAACAGTACCAGCAACGATCCCAGACACATTTTCCGGAACTGGTTTCGATTCCCGAGCCTCTGGCGAACGAATCAGAATTCGATGTGTCACAGGGGGGATTCGAAATGCAGAGCGGAGGAAAACTGGATGTTCCCACTTACCTGGAAGCTTCGCGAGAGTGGTTTCAACAACAAAACTGTTTTTTGAAAGCGGACATCGATCCTCAACAGGACCTGGCATGGGAAGCAGACCAGGTCCAGATCAATCGTCTGGGAGTGAGTGCCGACAAAATCATTTTCTGCCAGGGGATCCAGGCGCGGCACAATCCCTGGTTTGAAAAAGTGCCTTTTGAGGGCGTCAAAGGAGAAATCCTGACCTTGAAAATTCCAGGTCTGACAGAGCGACGCGTGGTGAACCGGGGAGTCTGGCTCGCGCACTGGCAGGATGACCTGTATCGCGCCGGCTCGACTTATGATCGGGAACACCTCGACTGTGAACCCACGGCTGCCGGCCGTGAAGAAATCATGCAGCGTCTGACCGAATTTCTGAACGTTCCATTTGAAGTTGTCGAGCATCGGGCCGCGGTCCGTCCGGTCATTCGCGGACGACTGCCTGTATTGGGACTGCATCCGGAAATCCCATGCGTCGGATTCTTCAACGGTTTTGCCTCGAAAGGGAGTCTGCAAACCCCCTGGATGGCAGCCCATTTTGCCGATGTACTGGAAGACAAAGCGACGCCGGAAAAACAACTGGACCTCAGCCGTAAGCTCAAACCAAAATCATGACACGTTTAACCGACCAGGCACACGCACGCATCTCTGATATTCTCCGCGCCGGTGAAACCGCCATCGACGCCACTGCGGGGAACGGGCACGACACCTGTTTTCTCTGTCAGACCGTTGGTCCCACGGGGTACGTGTATGCAATCGACATTCAAGAGTCGGCACTGGAGCAGACAGCCACACAACTCGCGGAGGTGGACTGCTTTCATTGTGAACTCATCTGCTCTGATCACAGTCTACTGGCAGAGATCGTTCCGGCTGAACACCAGGGCGCGACGGGAGCGATCATGTTTAACCTGGGCTACCTGCCCGGGGGTGATCACAGTCTGATTACACAGCAGGCAACCACAGTGCGGGCGCTGGACGCGGCGATCGGTTACCTGCGTCCCGGAGGAATTCTGTCGATCCTCGCTTATCCGGGACACCCTGGTGGGGAAGCAGAAACCGGCGCCATTGTAGAATGGATGAATGAGTTACCTGCCAGCGAATTCAAAACGGAAACGATCCTGGCGCGTTCGTCTGCACCAACCGCGCCACGTCTGCTGATTGTCACCAGGCAGGAATCCTGAGACAGAATTATTCCTCTTCAGAGGAATCCTCGTGCGATTGCGAAGACTCACGGATTTCGTCAATGATCTGGCGGGCGCGATCTACGTTCGATGAGACCACATCGACTTTGATCTCAAAGATTCCGGTCATCGCAGCCTGATTTTCATTCTCGAGCAGACAGCGAATGCCTTCCCCTTCCAGCGTCATCTTGATGAATTCCGCTTCCATCACATTCGTCGTTGAATAGACAGTTTCCAGACTATCACTCATTGTTTTGTGTTCCTTAGACAAACCGTCCCTGAAGAGTGAACTCATCATGGAGCGCTTCACAGTCAGTCAAATAATGGTCTCGTACCCTGTAAGGCTAACCTGATTCAGTATTAACATCAATATTAAATACACAGGATACGCTTCAGGTCGCTGATGATCCCCAGGAATTTATCAGCAGGGTGACTGGAATTGAATCGCAGGGTCACCGCCTGCTATTCTGTAAGGGTGCTCTGATTATCATCGCCATCTAACAAGGGATCTCTCCCCATGAACCGCCTGTCACTCCGAAGTCTTTTCCTGCATCTCCTGACTCCCCTGCTGATCACAGGCGGCCTGATTCCCTGCCCGACTCAAGCGGAGCCCCCTGCAAAGAAACCTGTGGTCCTGACGGACCGGGCCCGTGAGTTGCATCGGCAGTGTCTGGTAGTCGATGGTCACAACGACCTTCCCTGGACGATGCGGGAAAAAGCGGCCTCTTCCTTTAAACAGGCTGACATCGCCCAACCACAGCCGAAGTTCCATACCGATATTCCCCGGTTGCGTGATGGAAATGTCGGAGCCCAGTTCTGGTCCGCGTATGTTCCTACTGAGACCAGTCAGGAACGCAGAGCCGCTCATTACACTCTGGAACAGATCGACCTGATTCACCGGATGATCAAGCGTTATCCTGACGTATTCGAAATGGCATCCACGGCTGACGATATCGAACGGATTCACAAATCGGGCAAGATCGCCTCCATGATCGGTGTCGAAGGGGGGCACTCCATCGAAAACTCACTTTCATTGCTGCGGGTCTTCTATGGTCTGGGGGTCCGCTACATGACACTGACGCACTCAGACACACTAGACTGGGCAGACTCTGCAACCGATACAGCCAAACATGATGGCCTCTCCCCGTTCGGTGAGGAGGTTGTCCGTACCATGAACGAACTGGGGATGCTGGTCGATATTTCCCACGTCTCGCAGGCAACCATGGAGGATGTGCTGCGAGTCAGCCAGGCCCCCATCATCGCCTCGCATTCTTCAGCCCGGGCCGTCGCGGATCATGTGCGGAATGTGCCCGATGAGATCCTGGTGAAAGTCAAAGAGAACGGCGGGGTGGTGATGGTCAATTATTTCTCCGGATTCGTCGTACCGGAATCAGCCCGCCAGATGACAGAAATGTTTCATGTCCGCCGGGAGCTGAAAAAGAAATATCCCGATGAAACAGAGTTCAATCGGGAATACAATCGCTGGAAGAGCAGCCACAAAATGCAGCCCGGCACTATTCATGATGTGGTTGATCACATTGACCACATTGCTAAAGTCGCCGGAGTGGAACACGTGGGCATTGGTTCGGACTTTGACGGAGTCTCGACGCTTCCCAGTCAACTGGAAGATGTCTCAACCTATCCCCTGATCACCCAGGCGCTGCTCGACCGGGGTTATACCGATCAGCAGATCAAACAGATCATGGGACTGAACCTCCTGCGGGTCATGCGGGAAGCCGAGCAGGTCGCCCGTCGTCTGCAACAGCAGACCAAAGACTGACCGTCAGCTTCCCGTTGTTCTCTGTCACCCGCAGAAGAATCAGTTTCAAGCAAAACCCTATTTTGAATCCGGCAGCTTCGGCATGACAGGACGGGGTGCTACCAGCTCCCGCTCTTCAGCCGGGGGTGGTGCCGGCAGCTTCACCTGGGCAGGCTGCTCCTTGGGAGTCGCCTGCTTGACCTGTTTTTCCAGACGCTGCTGCTGCTGAACCTCTTTGAGATAATCCTGCAGCAGACGATAGGTGTTCTGAAACTCCTGACGATTCGTAATCATATGATATTGTGAATCGACCTGGACCTGCTGATAGTTGGCGATTACCGCTTCCAGTTCAGCCGGATCGGGAGGTGTGGAACTGGCTTCCAGTCCTTCAGGAAGTGCCAGGTAGTCTTTCCAGGCAGCATCCACGACATCGTCCAGCGACTGGTGTGCTCCCAGCAACTGATATTTCAGTTCGTCACTCTGCAGCTCCTGCTGTGCCAGCTGAGCGACATCCTGCTCGATGCGAACCATATCCCAGACTTCAGAAACTCCATCACTGAAAAACAGGATGACCGTCGATTTATCTTTGGTCAGACTGTCCAGGCCGGTCTCCATGGTGACGGCTTCTTCTTCCCCCACCTTCCAGACCGCACGCTGTTTTGTTTTATCAATCGCCCCCTGGAGAGGCAGAGTGATATTACCTTCTTTATTGAAGTAAGTCCCGGCGATCGCACCATTCTTGCCGACCGCCAGCTGGACTGTGACATTCACGTCCTGGGTCCCCTGAGGAACGATCGCGAATAACCCGACCGGCATCCACTCTGCTGACTCTTCAGGAGGAGTCACGCTTTCGGCAATCTGATTGGCCTGGGATGCGTAATCGTTAACAGGTGCAATTGGCGTCCCATCATTGTAGATGTAGCCGTCATTGATGGAATAGTTATAGACGACGGGTGTCAGATTGTTGTAACCGCACCAGGAAACCAGACCACCGTAAGTAGCCCAGATCCAGGGACGGTAACCGTATCTGCGATAATGGTAGTAAGGATAGTATCCGTAACCGCGGCGATATCGACTATAGCCGTAACCGTATCCATAGCCGATTCCGAATCCGTAGCCTGTCCGGTAACCGGACCAGTAACCAGGATTATAACGATAGGATCTGCTGGCGTAGCCAGTATGACCGCGGCCACGATTGTAGTTTCGTCCTGAACTTAATCCGGTACCGCCATGTCCGGCATGATGATGTCCGCCGGAACGTAAACCAGGATTACTGTGTCGATGCTGACTGCCAAAGCCAGACTGAATTCCACCACGGCTATAACCGGTGGCTCCCCGGTAATATTGATCGGTTCTGCCGTGACGACTTCCCCCCGAACTTAATCCGCTGATGTTGCTTCCCCGGCGGGATCCGAAATCCTGAACCGACGAGCGGGAACGGTTGGAAGCGGAAGAACCGGATCGGTTGCGACTGCCGGAATGCAATCCCGGATTACCGGTCACACTGCGTTGTCCCCGCGAAATGGAATTACGGGGAGAATTCTGCGATCTGCCGGAAGCAGAGGAACCGGAATGACCGGGACGCATTGTGGTATGACTGGAGCGTCCCGAAGAACTGCCGAATGACTGATTGAAGGATCGCGAAGGAGCACTGTGTCGACTGCTGCCTGAACCGCGAAAGGAACTTGAGTTCGAACGTGAGAATGAACGCCCGGGAGATGACATTGAGCGGGACGATCCGCTACGCTGGCTACTCCCCCGAGAGATGCTGCCCCGGGAAATACTCCCTCGGGAAATGCTCCCTCGCGAGCTACTGCCGCGGGACATGCTTCCGCGATGGCTTCCCCCTCCGGAAAATCCACCCCGGTGTCCGCCACCGCCTCCGCCACTTCGATGACCACCGCCGCCTCCGCCGCCGCGACCACCCCGTTGGGCGAAACTATCGACTTCGCTGACGCATAACATCGTCAGCAACACTAAGAACGTGATTGATATCTTTTTCATTGAGTTCACCTGACCGACCACGAAGGTGAAAGCCCCCATGCATCGTCCTGATAATATTTCTATGCGAAAAAGCGGACAGGTTTCCTACCTGACATCCGAGCCCGTTAAGCATAAAGAGAGAGAAAACTGATCAGGCAGATATCTCGCCGTCAGTATCCAGACAGACGTACTGAGACTGTAACCGTCTATGGTTATTATCTCTGGTGTTCAGGTGGGGTAGGAAGCAGAGATAAAATTTTATAGCAGCGCAGACAGCACAAACTACTGTTTTCAACTGACTCAGCGACTTCGCATCCTGCTGGAATGCTGCCGAATCTCAATGGCCCGTATATCTGTCACAATAGGAATCGGGGTTGTAAAAGTCAATAACTGCCTGTCCGCAACAGATCTACCGTCAGGCATCAACCAAAGTGCATGGGTCAGGAATCGCTCTTTATTTCATGCGTTCCAGGCCCGTTCCAGAAGCAAATATTCACGTTTTTAAAAAATTCATCATTTCTTTGGAATAAACGGGAATCAATGGGCCTCTTACAGGCAGCAGGGACCGATTGGGCCCTGTCTGACGCACGAGACACATTACCGGGTTTCTTTCATATCATGGAACTGGCCCCGGTCTGCAGGCCTCTCATCCCTGCGGATCTGTTATTGAATCGAGAATTTGGAGAACTGAGATGAAATCACTGTCGACACTTTTCACCATGCTGGCCCTGACCCTGTTCTTTGTTGGTTGTGGCAAAACTGAAACTACCCCCAACGAAACTCCTGCTCCCGCAGAAACGCCTGCTGAAACTCCAGCAGAAACTCCTGCTGCTCCTGAAGGGGAAGCTGCTGCACCAGAAGGTGATGCCGCTAAGCCAGAAGAAGCTGCTGCCAAACCAGAAGAAGCTGCTGCTAAGCCAGAAGAGGCCAAACCAGAAGCCAAGCCAGAAGAAAAGAAACCCTAAGCTCTGGCATGTCATTTATGATGACGACACAAAAAAAGCTCTCCTGATCTGTCAGGAGAGCTTTTTGTTTTGGTTGTTATACTCAGTTTAGTTTGCAGCTGCGTTGCCACTCAGAATGCGGGCTGCGGTCAGCGTATTTTTCAGCAGCATGGCAATGGTCATCGGTCCGACACCCCCTGGAACCGGGGTAATCGCAGACGCGACCTCTTTGACACCTGCAAATTCCACATCGCCTACCAGCTTATCATCCACGCGGTTAATGCCCACATCAATGACAATTGCACCCGGCTTGACCATGTCGGCGGTTACGAATTCAGGCTGACCGATGGCGGCAATGATAATATCTGCCGACTTCACGATCTCTTTCAGATTCTGTGTGCGGCTGTGACAGATCGTCACCGTGGCATCGGCCCCCATGCCCCGCTGAATGAGTAACATGGCCATCGGCTTCCCGACGATTTCACTCCGTCCCAGGATGACGGCATGTTTGCCTGCGGTCTCCATCTTTGTCGAGAGGATCATCTGCTGAATGCCGTAGGGCGTACAGGGCAGATAACGGGGACGCCCCTGCACGATCAGACCCACATTTTCCGGATGAAAGGCGTCCACATCCTTGAGCGGATCGACCACATCCAGAATGGCTGTCTCATTGATGTGCTTCGGCAGCGGCAGCTGTACCAGGATGCCGTGTACACCGGGATCGGCATTGAGCTCTTTGACCAGGGTCAGCAGTTCTGCTTCGGTGGTTTCGGCAGGCAGCCGTTTTAAGGTGCTTTCGATACCGGCTTTTTCACAGGCCCGCTGCTTGTTACGGACATAAACGGCGCTGGCGGGATCATCGCCTACCAGTACCGCTGTGAGGTGCGGGACGACCTGCGTTGCTGATTTCAGCTCTGCGACTTCCTGTGCGATCTGTTCCCGAAATGTCGCCGCCAGTGCTTTGCCGTCAATAATTTCTGCTGACACCCTGTCATTTCCTTGTTCAAGAGGGGTTAATTTCCATCCGCTCACAACATAACGAATCGTCTGATAATCTAAAACCACCCCAAAAGAATTAATGTGACGTAAAGGCAAATCGCGGCGTAGATGGCTGCGACATAGTCGTCAGCCATGATTCCCCAGCCCCCGTGGATGCGGTCAAAATATCGAACCGGCCAGGGCTTCCAGATGTCAAACAGACGGAACCAGAGAAAGGCAAACAGGGAAACCCAGAGAAAGTCAGCAGATAACGGTCGGTGAAAGACAGGCAGCATGACTACCGTGAAGGCCCCGATCTCATCGATGACAATCTCACCCGGATCTTCTTTCCCCAAAAGCCGCGAACCCTGTTCACAGAGATAGACGCCGAGCAGGAAAATCAGCAGAGAGACCACCAGATAGACGGGTAGTGACAATTCCAGCCAGAACAGTCCCAGCACCAGAACCGGTCCCAGCAGACTTCCGAATGTTCCGGGAGCTTTGGGAGCCAGCCCTGTACCCAGCCCTCGTGCGAGGAGCAAAATCGTAACGTTTTTGAAATTTCTCATTTATGGTAATTGACCAGGCAGCCGATTCTCTGTGTTGCGTAATCGGAAAAATGTCACTATTCAAGATAATCTAAAGCGTTTATACTTTAAACAGGAGTGATTTTCCCGGGGTACATATAGACAGTCAACACAAACCAATGCGTTGATTCCAAAGCGGGAGCATCTCGTAACTCGAAGGCAGCCCGTCATTTCCTGTATCGATCGTACCCTGATAGCCGAAAATTTCCAGTAAGACTCAACGAAACCTACCCTGCCATTTTGAGTCGCTTCTTGTGAAGAACGATTCGGGATGGCTCCTCGATTACATCAATCAGGATTGATCAATATGACATCCCCCGAAGGCCCCAAGCTTTCCAAGCTCGAATCTCTCAAAGAAGGCAGCCATCAGCTGCGCGGAACCATTGCTGAAGAACTGCTCAACGAAAGCGACCAGTTTTCCGGCGATTCGCTGCAACTCCTGAAGCATCACGGTACCTACCAGCAGGACGATCGTGACCTGAGAAAAGCCAAAAATCCGGACGGGACTCCCAAAGGCAAGTCATACAGCTGCATGATCCGAACCCGCGTGCCGGGTGGTAAGGTCACCTCGGATCAGTTCCTGGCCGAACTGGATCTGTGTGACAAATACGGCGACGGAACCGTGCGTCTGACCACACGTCAGGGCTTCCAGCTGCACGGCGTGATCAAAGGCAACCTGCGGGCCGCCATCAAGGGGATCAACGAAACCAAACTGACGACCCTGGCCGCCTGTGGTGATGTGAACCGCAACGTGATGGCCTGCCCGGCTCCTTACAAGAATAACCAGGTCTTCGACGCGATGCAGAACATGGCGTATGCCATCGCCGAACACCTGCGTCCCAAAACAACCGCCTACTTCGATCTGTGGATTACCGACGAAGATGGCAACAAAACCAACGAAGCGGAATTCCAGCCGGTAGAAGAGCCGATTTACGGCAAGACCTACCTGCCCCGTAAGTTCAAGATCGGTATCGCTCTGCCGGAAGATAACTGCGTCGACATCTTCACCCAGGATATCGGCCTGCTGGGCATTGTCGAAAGCGATGAAATCGTCGGCTACAACTTCTACGTCGGCGGCGGAATGGGAGTCACTCCCAGTAAGAAAGACACCTATCCCGCGCTGGGCAAGCTGCTCGGCTTTGTGCCCAACGATCAGGTTCTGGCAGTCGCCGAAGCAGTCGTGAAAGTCCAGCGGGACTTCGGAAACCGGGAAGACCGGAAACGGGCCCGTATGAAGTACCTGGTGGACGATCTGGGAATCGAGAAATTCCGCGAAAAGGTTGCTGAATACTTCGGTTCTGAAATCGCAGCCCCACGCGACGTGGAAGTGACCGGCATTGACGATCACATGGGCTGGCATGAGCAGGGGGATGGCAAGCTGTTCCTCGGCGTGAACATCGAAAACGGTCGTATCAAAGACGATGGCGACCTGCGGATTAAATCCGGCCTGCGGAAGATCCTCGAAACCTACAAACTGGATTCCCGGATCACCGCGAAGCAGAGTGTCATCTTCTGTGATATTGATCCCGCCGACAAGCAGGGGATCGAACAGATCCTGGCTGATCATGGTATGAAACGGGCTGAGGAACTGACCCTCATCCGTCGCTTCTCAATGGCCTGTCCGGCACTGCCCATGTGTGGCCTTTCGATTACAGAATCCGAACGGGTCATGCCTGATCTGATTACCGAATTCGAAGAAGAACTGGCGCGCCTCGGCCTGCAGGATGAGCGAATTTCGGTCAACATGACCGGCTGCCCGAATGGCTGTGCCCGTCCTTATGTTCCGGATATCGGACTGGTCGGTAAAGCGGTCGGCAAGTATACGGTCTTCCTGGGTGGAAACTCGCTGGGGAACCGGCTGGCCTTCATTTATGATGACCTCGTTCCACTGGAAGAAGTCACCAGCCGCCTGTCACCCGTGCTGGAATTCTTCAAGGAAGAACGTCAGCCCGGCGAAGCCTTTGGTGATTTCTGCCATCGGATGGGTAAAGAAACCCTGCAGGAAAAAGCGGGCCTGGCAGCCAAATAATTCTGCAGGAATTGTCTGTTTGAATATGAACCTTCCGGCAGGCAGGCTGTCTTTCATTTTGACAAAATCAATCCGTAACGGGTTGACCCTGTCTGACCGCGCGGGTAGATTATCTGCAACAGACAGCCGCTAAGGCTGCTGAAAACCGGAAATTAAGAGTATTAACGACAAATGCGAAATTACAATCTCCTAAACCTGAACCTGCTACGAAGCCTGCTGCTACCAGCCAGGTCTTAGGTTCTTTGTACGATTGTAAATCAAAATACAGTGAAACCCTGAGACCAGATCGGCCTCAGGGTTTTTTATTTTCCCCACTGGTACTATTCTGGTCTCTCAACAGCGTCCCTCAGCGGGGCGTCAACCGATTCATGGAGCAAACCAATGTCCAATGACACAGTAAAAATCTTTGACACCACCTTGAGAGACGGTGAACAGTCGCCCGGTTGCAGTATGACAACCTCGGAAAAGTTGAAAGTGGCCAAAGAACTGGTCGCGCTGGGCGTCGATATCATTGAAGCCGGTTTTCCCATCGCTTCGCCCGGCGATTTCGATGCGGTCCGAAAGATTGCCAACCAGTTCGGTGATCAGACCACCATCTGCGGCCTCGCCCGCTGTCGTAAGGAAGACATTGACCGGGCCTGGGAAGCGTTGAAAGAAGCCAAAAACTCCCGGATCCACGTCTTTTTAGCCACCAGTTCGATTCATCGCGAACACAAGCTCAAGATGAGCAAGGAACAGATCATCGAAACCGCTGTGGAGATGGTCAAACGGGCCCGCGATTACTGTCCGGATATCGAATTCTCTCCGGAAGATGCCGCCCGAACCGAGAAAGACTTCCTCTGTGAAGTGGTCGAGCGGGCCATCGAAGCGGGGGCCTCCACAGTTAACATTCCCGATACAGTCGGCTATGCGACTCCCGCGCATTTCCATGATGTGATCACCACGTTAAAGAAGAATGTCTCCAACATCGATCAGGCGATTATCAGCACCCACTGTCATAACGACCTGGGACTCGCCGTCGCCAACAGCCTGGCCGCAGTCGAAGCAGGCGCGCGACAGATCGAATGCACGATCAACGGCCTGGGAGAACGGGCCGGTAACTGTGCGCTCGAAGAAGTCGTCATGGCGTTGAAAACCCGTGCCGACTACTATGGCGTGAATACGAACATCAATACGAAACGTCTTTACCCCATCAGTCATCTCGTCTCCACCGTCACCGGCATGGCCGTCCAGCGGAACAAAGCGATTGTCGGCAAGAACGCCTTCGCTCATGAAGCGGGAATCCACCAGCATGGCGTGCTGCAGGAACGGACCACCTACGAAATCATGTCTCCCGAAGACGTGGGTTACGTGGGAACGAATCTGGTGCTCGGCAAACACAGTGGCCGGCACGCTTTCCGGGATCGTGTTCAATCGCTCGGACACACGCTCGATGACGCGACGTTTGAGCGGATCTTCAACGAGTTCATCACCCTGGCCGATAAGAAGAAAGAGATCTACGACTCAGACATTGTTGCTCTGATCGAAAACCAGGTCTCCGATACACCGGAAAAATGGTCCATCGCCCGTTTCCATACCTCCGCCGGCACCGGTACCATCGCAACGGCGACGATCGAGCTCGCCGACGAAGATGGTAAAATCCACTGTGATGCTGCTACCGGCGATGGTCCTGTCGATGCCGTGTTCCGTGCTTTGGAACGCATTACCGGCATCTCGGCGGTACTGGAACAGTATCACGTCGGCAGTGTTTCCAGCGGTAAGGACGCCCAGGGCGAGGTTCGCGTCGAAGTTCGCATTAACGGCGAGATGTTTACCGGGCGCAGCGTCAGCACCGATATCATCGAGTCCAGTGCGAAAGCATACCTGCAGGCGATCAACAAAGCCGTTGGTCGTGGGGAAAACTGAAAACCGACCTGAATTCGAACTGAGTCAGTAATGACCACACACGATCCTGAACCATCATCCCGTCGCATCAAAGGCAGAACGATTGTGATCAGCCTGTTGATCTTCGGGTTGGTGATGTCAGGATCATTGTATGTCTTTCAGGCCATCAACACCTATCCCTTCGCCGAAACTCAGCAGGCGCTGGCTCAGAAGTTCCCGAAGTCCCGCCCCCGCGTTGAAGGGGGACGACTCAAGGGAAAAGAGATCAACCCGCTCACCTTTCGGGTGACACTTGCGGTCGACTTCAATCCTAATGAGAACCAGTCCCGCATCGACGAGCTGGCGGATCAGGTGCTGCTCGTCGCCCGTGAGCATCTGAACCTCAACGAGTATGAAGTCGCCGAACTGCATTTCTATCAGCCGATCCCCGAACAGCAGATTCTGATGCGGGATCTCGAAATCGATCTGGCCGACTGGCAGAAACAGCACTGACGCTCGCGCAAGACCAGCGCCCACGCAACAGACAGGCCTGTCGAACCAACCGACACACCCCGGTTCCTGCCGCGTGATCGCTGTCCGTAACGGCTTATGAAAAACAGCCTGAATCCCGCGGAAAAACGCATCTTTTAGATTTCTCACGAAAACATCTGGTTTGGCATAAACATTGCCTGTCTACCTGCTGCCTGCTAATCGTTTCTGTTGAGAAGCATGAACTGCATTCGCTTTTCCGGGAACACGAAAATAATGGTTACCCTCCAGCCTGTGTGATGACGCCCGTCTTTATTGGCTGGAGGGTTAACCATTTATGGCCTGCTTTATTCTGAGTTTCCCCGTTCGCGCCGCTTCCCTTCCGAAAGCTCCTGGCTCCGGCTATCATCGAACGTATCGTAAAGTGACGAGGAAATTCCTGTTTCAACCTGAGCGGTCATGACTTCACTGCAACAGCAACTCCAGAACTCCAGAAGCTTCTGGCTGGTCATCAGCATCCTCCTGCTGTTCCAATTCTGTCTCGGCCTGTACTCAGCGCAAAAGCTGAGCGTCACGCACGACGAATACTGGCATCTGCCGGTCGGCCTGCTCACCTGGAAAACGGGACGCACCGACTTTGATCGACTCAACCCGCCCCTGATTCGCAACTGGGCGACTCTCCCCCTGTTATTCACGTCGGCCCAAACCGGCGATCCGGCGCACTCCTCCGATCCTGCCGACTATGGAGACGCGTTTCTCAAAGCGAATCCGGAAGATCATCACCACTATTACGTCCTCGGACGCGTGATGATTCTCATTCTGGCGGTTCTTTCAGGACTGCTGCTGGCAGTCTGGGCCCGCGAACTGTTTGGTCCCTGTGCGGCCTGTCTGGCAGTTTTTCTGTGGAGCATGAGCCCCAACGTCTTGGCGAATGCCGCTCTGGGAACGCAGGATCTGGCGATCGCGGGCTGCTTTCTGGCAACCTTGTATTGTGGCTGGAAATTCGCGTTTGCGGGATCCTGGAAGTGGGCGCTGATAACCGGCACCGTACTGGGGCTGGCCCAAATCACGAAATATACGGCCATTCTGCTCGTGCCTCTGTTGATCATGCAGTGGTTCCTGCTGCGAGTCAAAAACCCGGAAATCAAAACGGAGACTCCCGCGAAAGTCATAATCGGACGCTGGGTTGCCTTGCTGCTCATGTGCTGTCTGATCATGAACGCCGGCTACCTGTTTCAGGGCAGCTTTCTGTCCGCAAGTACGTATCAGTTTCAGAGCTCGGAATTGAAACTTCTGAACCAGCTGCCTGCCCTGTTGCAGAGTCTCCCCCTGCCGCTGCCACGGGATTACCTTTTGGGTTTTGACCTGCAGCGGCATATCATGCAGCAGTCACACCCCACGTTTCTGGATCTGGAATGGCGGCTTACCGGCTTTCGCAGCTATTACATTTTTACTCTGCTGTATAAACTTCCCCACGGTGTCCAGTTGCTGTTGCTCCTGGCAGCCTGGCAGTGGTTTCAACAGCGGCGCACGACGCTGATGTCTCCCCGTGTTCTGGGCATGCTGTTAAGTCCGGTTGTGCTGCTGGTCGGCATTGCCAGTCTGTCGAATAATCAGCTCGGTCTGCGGTACATTCTGCCTGTGATTCCGTTTCTGTTTCTGCTGATCGCCCCCCTGGGAGAACTGATTGATCTGGAAAAACGGAAGGCCCTGGCACTCGCTCTGATCGTCGCCTGCGTGAGTCTCCCCTTCTCGCTCCGCTATGCACCGGATCACCTGGCGTACTTCAACGAATTCTCCGGCGGTCCCGAAAACGGCAGCTATCATCTCATCGATTCCAACATCGACTGGGGACAGGATTTCTATCGCCTCAAAGCGTATCTGGAACAACATCCGACAGATAACCTGGGGCTGGCGTATTTCGGTACGATTCCCCCCTCAACCTTGGGAACTGCCTACCGGATTCCGCCGGAACTGCAGCCGCAACCGGGAACGTATGCGATCAGTGCCAGCCTGCTGCAGGGGCGCCCCTATTCGGTGCGTAAAGAGGATGGCAGTCGGCACAATCTCGGTACCGATGCCCTCGGCTATTTCCGCTTTTTTGAACCCAATCAACGGCTGGGATACTCCATCAACGTGTATGAGTTGACACCCGAAGACGTTTACCGCTGGCAGACTGCGGTCAACCAGGCGCGCATGGGGCTCATGCCCTCCAATTAAACGGACTGCCTGCTGGAATGCTCAGTCAGAAAACGGAAGTACTGTTGAATCCGTGATTTCCAGTTCGTTGAGCAGTGTCTGGTACTGAGCACGCGTATTGATATTTCGCAGGCTCCGCAGACCCGGGTCAATTTCCTGCAGTTCCGTCGTTTCCAGAAAGACAGAATCCACCTGCGCGACGAGGTCAATCGGGCGTCGTTTTCCCTGTGACAACAGTTGTTGAATCGTCTCCAGCAGCGAGACGCGATAGACGGCCGCCAGCGGGTGCAGGCGGTCTCCTTCACGAACCATTGCCAGTTGGCTGTTTCCCAAACGGGTGCAGAGGCGTTCGATCATTGCTGTCTCTATCAGAGGCGTATCACAGCCCGATACAAACACGGCTTCGCATTTCCCGTGCAATGCTTCAAGTCCCTGTCCAATCGCCGCGAGAGGCCCTTCCAGCGGCTCTCGATCGAAATAAACGGGAACATCGGCAGGCAGTGTGGGAAGTTGTTGATCCGGGGAGGCCATCACCGCTAGCGGACTGACAGAGGAGCCAATAATTCTCACCACGCGCTGCAGCATCACTTCCTGGCCCAGAGGCAGCAGGGCTTTAGGATAATTCATCCGCGAACTGGCACCACCACAGAGTACGATTCCGCCGATCTTCAATTCCGCGTTTGTGTTTGACATCTCAGCTCAAGTAATTTACAAACAAAAATGAAAGTCACAGTTTAACAACTTCTCCTCTCAAGAAGCGATCCGAAATCATGAGTGATCAGAATTCTGAACAGGAACCATGGTATCGCGATGGCCTGAATTTCACCTGTACACAATGTGGAAACTGTTGCACGGGTGCGCCGGGAGTGGTCTGGGTCGATGATGCAGAAATCAAAGCGATAGCAGACTTAACGGGAAAATCGACGGGAGAAATTCTGTTAATGCACACGCGCCTTTACGCAGGCCGACGCACCTTAACGGAATATGCGAACGGGGATTGCACTTTCTTTGATCCGGAAAAACGTGGCTGCACAATTTATGAAGCACGTCCGGTGCAATGTCGCACCTGGCCTTTCTGGAATTCAAATCTGAAAGACAAAGCAAGTTGGGACTCTCTCTCTCCCGACTGCCCAGGTGCAGGTAAAGGTGCCTTCGTCAGCTTCGAAGAAATTCAAAAACGCTCTGAGCAGATCGACTTGTGATTCAGCAGCGTGTCGTAAGTCAGGTGAGAACTTTCCGTTTGTTCTGCGCACTGTTTTCACAACGACAACGCGCTGATTCGTAATGTTTTTCGATACCGTCTGACTCTCGATCGTCTGACGAATTCCAATTTTTATCGCTTCAATAAGTAACGGTTGAGCAAGACTTTGGAACGTCGAAAACGACTTGTTCTGCTCACAGAGGGCATTTTTTTTCATTTAACTTCGAAGTTTGTCAAAAAATCTTACAGTCTGGATATAGGGACTATAACGAAGTTACGAATCCTGGTTCCGGGGTTCTGATCCGGAAGCACCTCTATTCCTATCCTGTTTTCCAGATTACACTTAAGATCGTCTCCCCAGCTCATTTTCCGTCAAAATCCCCTGCAGATGCGGTTTTGGCTTTTGACAGTTGAACAGTGTCTCCCTGTCCAAGAACCAGGCGCGAAACCCCTGCGCTGAAAGATCGGTCTTGACTTACTGTTCAATTGTGGGAAATAATCTATTGTGACACTAAGTCGTGTAACCCATTACAGTTGAGACGGCTCTCGAGTGCCCAGCGGAAGGGCGTAGCTGTCCGACGGCTTCTCAAAATTGGGAGAACCCAGTCGTGACGAAAAAAGAGATTGTCAAAGTGATTTCGGAAGAGATTGGTCTGACACAACTCAAGACAAAAGAGATTGTGCAAAAAACGTTCGATGCGATTGTCGATACACTCGTCACCGACAAACGAATCGAGCTCCGCAATTTTGGCGTTTTCGAAGTCAAAAAGCGGGCGGCCCGTAAAGCCAGAAATCCAAGAACAGGCGAACGCGTCGACGTGGAGGAGAAATACGTCGTCACATTCAAGCCTGGTAAGGAAATGGAAAAACGTGTACGCGACCTGGAAGAAGAAGCAGCCAAGCTCAAAGCGGCCGCTGCCTCCCAACCACCGGTAAGCAGTCCACCTGCGGCGTCAACACCACCGCAGCAGACTCCTCCACCGTCGTCGGCACCACCCAGTCCCGGTACGACACCAGGGTCCCCTCAAGTAGGAAGCTACAACAATTCCTACCCGTCGGGTACGCAGCATACACCTTAAGCCTTTTTCTTAAAGACCTTATTGTGGAAAGTACTGGTATGAGTTTTCTCATAACCGGTCTGATTTGATGGTACATCAACAGACCGGTTTTTTTATGCCCCTTACTACCTGATCTCACCTCTCTCAGCGTCTGATGAACGGTTATTCCGTATCAGAGGCCCTTTTCAGCCCTCAATGGCCCGATTACCAAAATAATTGGAATAATCCGCATTTTTTACCAAAGTCACCTGATCCGGTTGTCGATAAAACGATCTAGAGGAGAATAAAAGCGGTATTTATAATCATATCTCTCCACTCTCCTCCCTTCACATTTCAGCACTTTAACCCCTTCGATATCGGTTTGATGCCTTGATTTCAATGGATTGAATTAAGGGATCTCTGCCTGGGATCAATACCAGCAAATATGGCACGACCATATCATGGAGAAGAAAATGCGTAAGTTCCTTTTGGCCAGCATGTTAATTGCAGTATCGCTCACTCAGGTCGGATGTGTGGTTCCTATCTACTCATCTTCACGTGATGACCGTACTCGTCAATTAATCTTCCAGTCTGAAAGTATGCGTCACATCCCAAAGATCTGGGAACGTATCTGGGGACTGGATATGCCTGACGTAGCCACGCCATACCGAACACATGGTGGTGTCATTTAACGCATCCTCCCGGGGTCATTCCGCTTGCCCGGGCGCAAACGGATCCGTTGAACAGTTGACGCTTCAGACATCAATGCAGCTGCCGTTATTCTCATTTCGGCAGCTGTTTCGCTTTTACCAGTTCGCTATTTACGCCTCGCTCTAACTGGTTCTCTCCCGTCGGTAACGCTAAGATGTCACTCAGTAGATCCACGTTGATCTGCGTCTTGAGTGCCCTGGTAATACCAGCCGACTTTCATGCCCGGCGATTGACGGGGCACGCTCTATTTCAATCCAGACTTCAATAGATGAGACAGCCCCCAGCTGTCCCGGATAACGACTCGATGAACGCCCCGACCCAAACGGATCTGTTATCAGTTACGCTGAACCGTCTCCAGCTCAAAAACCCGATCCTGGTCGCCTCTGGTACATTTGGGTATGCACGTGAAATGCAACCCTTCCTCGATTTCTCCCGACTGGGAGGCATCATCCCCAAAACCATCACGACAGAGCCGCGGATTGGAAATGCGCCCCCCCGCACCGTTGAAACGAGTGCCGGCCTGCTGAACTCAATCGGGCTGGATAACGACGGCATCGATCTCTTCCTCGAGAAACATCTCAACTACCTCGCATCGCTGGAAACCGCGCTGATTGTGAACATCGCCGGCCGCTCGATCGACGAAATGGCCCGGATGGCAGAACGGCTGAATGCCTTTCCGGATCAGATCACGGCCCTGGAGCTGAACATTTCCTGCCCCAATGTGAGTGGCGGTGTCGATTTCGGCACACAGCCCGAGCTGACCGAGCAGATGCTCAAACAGGTAACCGAGAGCTGTGAGTTACCCGTGATTGCCAAGCTGACCCCCAACGTCACCAGCGTGGTCGACATTGCCCAGGCAGCGAAAGCAGGGGGCGCTGATGCCGTTTCCCTGATCAATACCGTTCAGGGAACGGCCATCGACTGGCGTCGCCGCAAACCGATTCTGGGGGGCGTCTTCGGCGGACTGAGCGGCCCTGCCATCAAACCGGTGGCCTTACGCGTCGTCTGCCAGGTGGCCCGGGCCGTGGATATTCCCATCATCGGCGTGGGTGGCATCTCCAATATCGACGATGTCATGGAATTCATCGTCGCGGGTGCCTCGGCCGTCCAGATCGGAACCGCCAACTTCTACAATCCGGGGCTCGCAACTCAGCTGGTCACGGAACTGGAACAGAATCTGATCGCGGAAAACTGCTCACAGGTCAGCGAACTCGTGGGCACGCTGGTGTATCCATAATACTGGCACAGTCTCACACATCGTAGCCTGACCATCCACAATCGAATTTTAAAGCGACAAAGAGAATAAACTCATGCGAGTGTTATCGGGAATTCAACCCACGGGCCGCTTCCACTGGGGGAATTATTTCGGGGCCATCAAGCAGTATATTGACCTGCAGGACAACGACCAGGCATTCTACTTTATTGCCGACCTGCACGCCCTGACGACCATTCGCGATGCCGAACAACTAAGACAGAACACCATTGATGCGGCCCTGGACCTGCTGGCATTAGGACTGGATCCCAAACAGGCGACGCTGTTCCGGCAGTCGGACATCCCCGAAGTCACCAGCCTGACCTGGATTCTGATGACGATCACCCAGATGAGTCTGCTGGAAAAATGTCACGCCTACAAAGACAAAAAGGCCAAGGGGATCGCTGCGGACGCCGGGCTGTTTACATACCCGGTGCTGATGGCAGCGGATATTCTGCTGTATGACAGCGACCTGGTTCCAGTAGGCCAGGATCAGATTCAGCACATCGAAGTCACCCGCGATCTGGCCCAGCGGTTCAACATGCTGTTTGGCGAAACCCTGACACTGCCGAACTCCCGCACGCTGGATACCTCGGCCAAAGTACCTGGTACGGACGGTGAGAAGATGTCCAAGAGTTATGGAAACGTGATCGAGATCTTCGAAACACCCAAGAAACAGCGCAAGAAAGTCATGTCGATCAAAACGGATTCCGCAGCCCTGGAAGATCCCAAAGATCCGGACAACTGTGCCGTGTTTGCCCTGTACCAGCTTTTTGCTGACGAGACTCAGCAGGCAGAGCTGGCAGCCCGCTATCGTGCCGGCGGCATGGGTTATGGCGAAGCCAAACAGGCAGTCCACGATGCGGCTCTGGAATACTTCGGGGAAGCCCGGGAACGCCGCGAACAGCTGGCCGCCGACCTTGATACCGTCCACGACATTCTCGCGGAAGGGGCCCGGAAAGCGCGGGAAAAAGGGAAAGAAGTTCTGGAGCGGGTACAGTCTGCCTGCGGCCTGGGAACCAGTCACCTGTCGAAATGAAAAGAGTCGCATGTCGGATCCAACTTCAGAAGTACAATCTGAATCGCCGGGGTCCAGAACGGGCTTCCTTTCCTGGTTGATCATCAGCCTGGTTTTGATGACGGCACTTTCGCTGCTGGCCGTCCATCTGCCCGAACGGCTCAAACTGATTCTGGTTTACGCCGTCGTCTATGGACTGGTGGCCGGAGCGATGCTCTCGACCCTCGCCGTGAAAACGGGACTGACCGTGACACGCGCGATTTTGCTGACGATCGTGATTCTGACCATCGCCGGACAGGGCCTGGTGCTCTACCTGTCTCATCAACGATACCAGGCAGCGACTCTCCGACAGTTCAAACTGGATCAGACGACGCTGGTCATCGACCGGATGTTCGCGACGGGAGAACCTCCCGAGGATCCGCAGGCCCGGAAAGAGTATGATCAGGTCTTGGAACAGTTCCAGGCGGCGAAGAAGGAACGCCAGGAGAAGAAGGAGCATCTGCTCAAAATCTCCTCGTATCTCGAACATCGGATTTCCCCGGTGGCGCAACTGAACGCCCCCTGGCCCCTGCTCTTCTGGCTGGTGGAACTGACGCTGTGCTGTGTGGCTGCGGTCTGGGCCAGCCGTCAGGTCACCCAACCTGCAGCTCTTGACTCCCAGCCAACAGAGACCGCTCAGACAGACCAGGAATCGACAGAGAGTTGAACCTCATCCCGCGTCGTGCTACTTTGATAGAGAGAAAAACGACTGCCTTCCTGCGATCTGCTGTCCCCAACCTGACAAAGGTTCGACCCCATGCTCCCATTACGTTCGCGTCTTCTGGCCCTCTTCCTGTTCGTTCTGAGCTTTGCCATGAATTCCGCTTCCGCAGCGGACTGGCCCATGTGGCGACACGATCCCCAGCGCTCGGCTGAGACCGCACAATCGCTGCCTGAGAAACTGTTCGTCCAATGGGTTCACAAACTGCCGGCGCTTGAGCCCGCCTTCAATAATGTGCGGCTGCAGTTCGACGCAGGCTATGAACCGATCGTGAAAGATCAGCGGCTGTTTTACGGTTCCTCGCAAACGGATTCCGTTACCGCCGTTGATGTAGCCACCGGTAAGGAACTCTGGCGTTTCACCACCGATGGCCCGGTTCGTCTGGCTCCGGTCGCCTGGCAGGATCTGGTGATCTTCGGTTCGGATGACGGCTGCGTTTATGCGGTGGCAGCTGAGACCGGCGCACTGCGGTGGAAATACCGGGCGGTCCCTTCCCAGCGACTCATTCTGGGTAACCGCCGCCTGATCTCTGTCTGGCCGGTTCGCGGTGGTCCTGTCATCGAAGAGGATACACTCTACTTCGCCGCCGGTGTCTGGCCGTTTGAAGGCGTCTTCATCTATGCCCTGAATGCAGAAACGGGGGCAGTAAAATGGGTCAACGACCGACTCGGTTACATTTACGGACAGCATCCGCACGCAGCGGAAGCCTTTGGTGGCATTACCCCGCAGGGTTACCTGGTCATCGCCGGGGAGGAACTGATTGTTCCCTGCGGCACCGCTTTTCCGGCACGGATCAATAAACAGACGGGCAAACTGATCGAGTTCGAACTGCCCAAACCGGGACGTACCCCGGGTGGCTGGTTCGCGGCTGCGGGCAAAGCAGCCCGACGGGGAGAGACGAAACTTCCGCAGACGACAGCCGCTCAGCCGGAACTGCAGTTTGACCGGGATGTGAATTCCGCCCGGCACGAGAATGGTCAGAATTATGGTCCGGATGGTAAACGGGGAATCCGACAGCAGATCCAGACTGCAGATCGCAAGCTGACATACAAAAACGGAATTCCCGGCGTTCCAGGAGTCATCCACAGCCTGGTAGCAGCCGCGGATCGCCTGTTTGCGGTGACGGAAGAAGGCAGCATTTACTGTCTGGGTCCAGAAGAAACGACACCGGTCACCTATGAGTCTCCCCTGCTGTCAAAGCAAGCGAAGTCAACCGATCAAACGTCTCAGGCTCCGCTACCGGCGATGTTTGGAGGCGCACTGCAGGCCGGCGGTTATGTCTTTCTCGCAGGGGTTCCCGATGCGGAACTACTCAACACACTACTGACTCGGCATGACCTGCAGATCATTTCCTTCATCAATGATCCGGGGCAGCTCACACAGCTGCGAACATTGTTTCACGAGCGGGGATATGCCAGTTCCCAACTGGCTTTTCTCCCGGGACCACTCAATAAGTTCAGCTACCCGGCTTACTTTGCACAGACGATTATCACAGCCGAACCCGTTTATGCCGGCATGAAATCGCATGCAGAACAGGTCCGCGTGCTCTATCCGTCACTCAGACCTTATGGCGGCCGATTGCTGGTAAAGACGTCGGAGAGCGATCACGGTCGACTGGCAGCGGAGTTCAAGTCGCTCTCTCAAGTGAAAATTTCGCGTGTCGGTGACTACTCGGTCTTTGAAAAAGTGGGGGCCATTCCTGGTTCCTCCAATTACACGGGGGGCTGGTCGAGCCCTGACGAACTGGTCAAAGCACCGGTGGGTGTACTCTGGTATGACGACAGCGTCGGTAATTTCAAACGGGCACCACAGCCGCTGTTCGTCGATGGGGTGATGATCTCGCATTCGAAATTCTGGCAGGGATACCCGGCGGGAATCCGCCCCCCCTACAAATTACTCAATCCCCAGTTTTCCGATGTCTACACAGGCCGCAAGCTGAATGCGACCCAGGCAGAAGTCCTGACGACTGAGCTGCCTACACTCAACCAGGAAGAGAAGCAGCCGAACCAGTATCGGCCACCTTATCAGACGAACGCCTGGAGCCCGCCACCGCCGGTAATTGGCGAGCGGACCAATCCGCTGAATGGCAAAACCGAACCGCGAGCCTTCCCCAAAAGTTACGGCTGCGACGGCGGCGTTGATTACAGCTACGTCTATACGATGCGTTCCGGGACCGCCGCTTTTTATGACAAACGGGTGGAGAGCGGTACGATTCATATCAGTGGCCCCCGTTCCGGCTGTACGAACAGCATTGTGCCTGCGAATGGTCTGCTTAACGTGCCCTATTACTTCCAGGGATGTACCTGCAGCTATCCACTTCCCGTTGGTCTGTCGCTGATTTCCCTGCCCGAGACGCACGAGCAGTGGATGGTCTGGGGCAAAGGTCAGGCGCAGGACATTCAGCGGGTCGGACTTAACTTCGGTGCCCCCGGCGACCGGATGACCGACAAGGGCACACTCTGGCTGGATACGCCCAGCGTGGGAGGGCCTTCTCCGGAACTCAAACTTGAGATCCAGCCCGCGAGCGTCAACCCCTTCTACGAGCACTCCCTCTGGATCGAAGGTGGTCAGGGCTGGCCCTGGGTGGGTGCCTCCGGAATCACTGGCGTGGAACGGATCACGTTACATGACCTGGAGCCGGGCGAATACACGCTACGACTCTACTTCAGGGATCCGGAATTCGCAGCTGCCGGAAGGCGGGTCTTCTCGGTTCAACTCAATGAACAGCCGCTGATCCAGAAGCTCGACATCGCCGGGGAAACCGGATCGCGACAACGAATTCTGGTACGGGAATTCAAGGATGTTTCGCTGACCGAGTCTGCCCGACTGGACTTCACGACTCAGACGGGAGCAGCCCTGATCTGCGGTGTGGAACTGGTGCGGCAGGGGCTCCCCCTGGATGAAATTGTCAACCTGCCCGAACAGAAACAGGAACTGCTGACGAAATAGTTTTCCCGATCTGTTAATAATCGCGGAACGGTCCCCGGGGTTCGGCTTCGGCCATCTCTTTCTTCCAGTTGGCAAAGCGGGCTTGCAGTTGTTTGAGTTTCTCAGGATTTGATTGGGAGAGGTCGTGCTTTTCACCCACATCTGTGGAAAGATCAAACAGGCCGTTCCCCTTTTCGGACTCGACCCACTTCCAGTTTCCAACGCGAGCCGCCTTGTCGGCGCGACGTTGCCAGAACATTTCTGAGCGAGGTGAATCGGCCTGGCCCATCAGCGTGGGCAGCATATCGTATCCATCGATGACAACTTCCTGTGGCTGGGGAATGCCTGCCTCTTTGAGGAACGTCGGGACGAGTTCTAGCGATGTGAGCAGGCCTTCATTGACAGTTCCCGGTTTGATTTTTTTCGGATAACGGATCAGGCAGGGAACGCGAATGCCCCCTTCGAACATCATTCCCTTCTTGCCTTTCAGGGGACTGTTATCGGCACCGCCGCCGCCCCCGTTGTCGGAGAAGAAGACCACGATCGTGTTGTCGGCGATTTTGTATTCATCGAGCAGATCCAGCACTTCGCCGATGGCGGCGTCCATGCAGGTGATGGAAGCGACGTACTCCAGGCGACGCCTGTCGGCCGAGGGTTTCTGGTGAATGACGGGACCTTTGGCGGTTTCCCGGTATTCGTAACGGCCGGTTCGATTCCTGGTGACGAACGTATCCTTCAGCTCGGGATACATGGCTTTATATTTTTTCGGTGCCTGGGCAACGCCCCGAATGCGGGGATCGAGGTTTGAGGCACTGTGGGGTGCGTTAAAGGGGAGGTAAAGAAAGAACGGTTTATCGTGATTCTCTTTCACGAACCGCACTGCTTCCCGCTGAAAGAGATACGTGCAATAGGTGCCCTTGTCTGCTTCGGTGGGCTGGTTATTGCGATACATGGAAGGCACGCCGTAGCGCTCGTGGGTGAAGTAATCGATGCCGGTGTTGGTGAAGCCGTAAAAGTCATCGAAGCCGCGGGCGAGCGGCAGGAAGCGACGATGCACGCCCAGATCCCACTTTCCATAGATGCCACTCACATAACCGGCTGGTTTCAACAGGGCGGGCAAGAGCTGTTCGCGGACATCCATCCCGCCGATGCGTTCGAAGGTGACATCATACTCGGACGGCTTGTACTTGTGGCCGTAATCGGGGGCCTCGTTGCGGATCATGTCATAGATTCCGTTGCGCTGCGGATAGCGTCCGGTAAGCAGACTGCCTCGACTGGGGGTGCATGCCGGCCAGGTCACATAGAAATTGGTCAGTTTGACACCTTCCTCAGCCAGGCGATCGAGGTTGGGAGCGATGACCTGCTGGCTGCCGAAACTTTTCAAGTCGTGATAGCCCTGATCATCGCTGACAATCATCACGATGTTGGGTGGTGTATCTGCGGCCTCCAGCGAAGCGAGGTGCAGCGTTCCGATCAGACAGAGCAGGATCACAAGAGCAGATGATTTCAGCACACGGGCTGTGAGTGGATGACGAGCCATAGGTGGTATTCACTTTACATCTAACGTTCGAGGTTCATAGCATAGGAGTAACCCGTTCAGGATAACAGATGCGCCCGGGAAAACTCAAACCCCTGCAACAGGAATCAAGACGATGCACGTCCGCTGTTACTCGATTGTTTTACTGCTACTGTCCATCCTGCTGACGGGAACGGCCCGCGTCGAAAGTGCGGATAAGCCTGCTTTTGTCCCGACCAGCTACCAGCTCTACTACGGGAGTGAGCCCCGCCTGCTGAAACAGTTGCGGGACCGGATTCAGCCGGGCCAGGTGATCGTGATCGAACTGCGGGGTCTGCAGCCTGATCAAGTCGCTGACCTCGTGAATTTCGCGCATCAGAAGCAGGCGAAAGTCATCGCTTATCTGAGTATTGGCGAATTGGGACAACTGGAAAAAGCAAACTTCGAGAAGTATCTCAAACGGTCTCCCAACGGGTATCCTCTCAGCGAAATTGTGTTCGGCAAAAACCAGACGTTTGAGTCGTGGTATGTCGACGTCAGCTATGGCGAGTGGAGGGGCTTTCTGATGGAGCGGATCAAGCGGATGTATGCCCAGAAGATTGACGGACTGTTTCTGGATACCGTCGACACCGCCGACCTGTATCTCAACAGAAAGGAATGGTCCCTGCCCCGTCGCAGTAAAAGTGTGACAGCGATGATCAGCCTGATTCGCGCGATTAAAGGCGTCGATCCGGAGAAGTTCATCATGCAGAATCGGGGCTTGAACCTGATTGGGAAAACGGTCTTTGTCGGAGAGGCAACGGGGATTCTGATCCCCGGTCTCGACCTGGCACAGCAGCATCCGGACAATCCAGACGGGCTGCTTTGGGAATCAGCGTTCGCGCATTCAGGCGACTGGATTGAAAGCAAAGAGCGGGCGATGATCCGCATTCAGAAAAACGGATTCACGACGGTCTTCACGCTGGGATACAGCGACACCAGCGTGAGTGCAGACACGTTTTTCCGTAAGAGCCAAGCAGACGGATTCATTCCCGGCTGGGCCAGTTCCACGACGAAACTGCACCTGGAGCTGACGCAACAACCGCCGGGCAAGTGAACCGGTTCAGATCATGAAGTCGGTTTCGCGTCCCAGGATGCGGTCGACCAGATCCTGAGGCAGCTCGATCGAAGGGGCATGCTTTCCGGCCACATCGGTGGGATTGATGCCGCAGTACTGCGACCAGGGTCCGAGGTGCCGCCAGCGTCCGGCCCGGTTCGGTTCGCTTTCCATCACGGGGGTGGTGCAGCGATTACAGCCGATGGTTGGGTAGCCCTGCTGATGCAGCGGATTGGTAATGACCTGGTTGTCTTTGAGGTAGGCCTGGAACTCGTCCTTGGTCAGGCTGGCCAGGATATTCACCCGCAGGCAGTTCATGGCGGGGTCAATCGCCAGGATAGGTACATTGGCGCGTTGACCGCCGTCGGCCCGGCGGAGACTGCCGATGAGGGCATCGTACTGATCGGCCACCTGAATAAGAGGTTCCGTCTTACGCAGATCGCAGCACTTTTCCTGACCTTCGACAGACAGATACAGAACGCCCAGTTCTTCGGTCTGTTCCTGCATCGTTTTGGCCGGCATCAGCGTGACGATGTTCAGGTTATATTCTTCAATCAGGCGGTCCCGGGTATCCAGGGTCTCCTGAAACAGGACGCCGGTATCGACGAACAGAATCGGGATGTCGGCCTTTAACTGGCTCAGCATGTGGGCTACCACGCAACCTGCACGCTGCATCGATGATAAAGCTGCCAGTCGTGTGCCAAACATTTCCTGTGCCCAATGAATCAGCTCCAGGGGAGTTCGTTCTTCAAACGACTCGTTAAGATCTGATAAATCAGCCTGAGTCAGACGTGCCATTCAAGTATTCCTGCTGCGTTTTCCACGTACTGACGCGAAAAGGCAGATAAGCGATGCCAGTAAAAAGTCCTGAAATAAGGGAAAAACCGCCTGTGAGCGGACAATTTCAGGAATTGTAGCGAACAGTCAGAAATACCTCAATGCGCTCCTGGACGGCTGCCCGCCAAACAGGGCGATTTTTCCCTGTTTGGCGGCAAAACCGCGTTAGACAGTCAGAAAATCAGGCCAGCAGGCGTTCCCGCTCGGGAATCCGGTGACTCTCGAGCTGAAAGAATTCTTCTTTGTTCAGATCAGCAATGCTGTCGACCACCAGATCGGGCTGATAAGCATACTGGCTCAGGTCTGAAAGGGCTGTTCCGCCGGAAAGCACCAGCACGGAACGATAGCCCATTTCGACGCCTCCCAGAATGTCGGTCTCCATTGTATCGCCGATCATGGTTGTCTGGGCAGAAGAGATCCCCAGTTCCTGTCGGGCACTCCGCATCATGACGGGGCTGGGCTTACCGACGCTGAAGGCTTTCTTCTTGGTGGCTGCTTCCAGCATGGCGACGATCGCTCCACAACCGGGACGCAGGCCGTTCTGAGTCGGGCAGTTGGGATCCATATTGGTGGCGATCAGTTTGGCACCGTTTTCGATCATGCGGACCGCGGCTTCAATCATTTCGAAATTGACCATCCGACCTTCGCCCACCACGACATAGTCGGGATCGTGATCGACGATCGAGTACCCGTTGCGATGCAATGCATGTAACAGGCCACCTTCGCCGATGACGAAGGCGGTGCCGTGGGGTTTACTCTGCGCCAGGAACCGTGCGGTGGCCATAGCACAGGTAAAGATATGCTCTTCGCCGACGGTAATTCCCATCCGGCCGAGTTTGGTAACGACGTCGCGGCGGGTACGCTGGCTGTTATTGGTCAGGAAAATGAACGGCAGATCGCGCTTCTTGAGTTCATTGATAAATTCGGTGGCGCCTGGGATCAGGTCTGTCCCTCGATAAACTACGCCATCCATGTCAATCAAATATCCTGGTAACATTGTGTTCGGTCCTTGAATTTAGAACTTGAGTGAGTCAAATCTCACGTGGGAAATCTTCAGATGCCGGGCGCGCGCTCACTGAAAAACGTCAGTGTGTGAATCGGGTCTTGGGGAAAGCTCTGTGAATTTACAGAACTAATTGAGTTCTATTTTTCGACTCCAATTTGACCATCAGAACAATTCATCTATGTGGCATCTGCTGAAGAGTAGTAGCGCATTTCGTAACAAACATGATTGATGGACTTCGCAATTGCTGTGCCGGTCGAGAGAGCTCCTCGATTCCCGACCTGCAGATCCATTGCCATAACCCATTATGAAATAACATCTTTTTCAAATGAGTCTTTCAGAGGATTGATTAGAAAACCGCTGAATCTTTACAAGGAACTCACACAGACCGCGGATGAGCCACTTAGCAATTAAGCGGGTCTGCACAGGAAATAGACAGTACGGGTGTGCTCCCAAAGTGGTGGCCGCTGGTGAAAAAGTGGCTGCTATCAACAAAAACCCCGATCGACTTCGCAAAGCCAATCGGGGTGTCGCAACGAATCAATTTCTCAGGGAGATCTCCACTCCAGCCGGTTATTCAGATTTGGAAATATCCTGAATCTCAATCCGGCGGGGCTGCATCTCGGCCTTCTTATCCATGACCACGGTCAGGACGCCTGCATCGAGAGTCGCGGAAACAGAGGCGGGATCGGCCCATTCCGGCAGGCGAACCAGTCGTTTGAATTTGCCGAAGCTCCGTTCGTTATGGAGATGCTCCCGGTTTTCGACCGACTTGCGTTCGCCGGTGAGGACCAGGTTTCCATCCTGAATATCCAGAGACAGGTCTTCCTTGGTCATGCCGGGAACATCCAGCGCCACATGGAATTTGCTGTCTTCTTCCCAGACTGAAAGCGGCGAATAAGCGCCTTCGAAGCCATTAAATGACTTGCCGAAGAACTGGGTGAAGGCATCATCCAGATCGGAACGCAGGTTAGCAGAAAAAGGAAATCCGAGTTTGTGATTGCGTGTGCTTAACATGGCATTGCTCCTTATGAAATAAGAAACGAAATTGTATCTACAGTAATCCCTGACAGGTGGGACTGACCAGCTTGATTGACAGTTTCCCTATAAGCATTCAGCATGCCAATTAGTCACTCAGCACAACCGATTTCACCACATTCCTTTTAATTACATATACTTACGACCTGAAAATTTTTCACATAAAACAGAATGCACAATCAGAAGCACATACAGAACACGCCATTATGGCACCTTTCACACCACCCCAAGAAGTGCCGTTATGGCAGCACTGTGTCTGAGTGCGAAAAAAACTCGCAGCAAACCCGGGGGCCTGCTGCGAGAATATTACCGATTTCGGTACTCTGAACTAAACGCTTACGCGTTGTAGTAGAGATCGAACTCATAAGGATGAGGGCGTAAACGAATCGGATCCAACTCTTCAGTCCGCTTGTAGTTGATGAAGGAGTTGATGAGATCTTCACTGAAGACGTCGCCGGCTGTCAGGAAGTCGTGATCTTCTTCGAGAGCGATCAGAGCTTCGTCCAGGTTCTTGGGGGCGACGTTGGTTTCAGCCAGCTCTTCCGGAGTCATGTCGTAGATGTCACGATCGAGAGGTTCACCCGGATCGATCTTGTTCTGCACACCGTCGATCATCGCCATCATCAGAGCGGTGAAGCTCAGGTAACCGTTGGCGGTCGGATCGGGGCAACGGAACTCAACACGCTTTGCCTTGGGGCTGCCGGAGTACATCGGGATACGGCAGGAAGCAGAACGGTTCCGCTGGCTCATGGCCAGTGTCACGGGCGCTTCGAAGCCAGGCACCAGACGGTGGAAGCTGTTGGCAGTCGGGTTGGAGAGAGCGATCAGAGCACGACCGTGCTTGATGATCCCGCCGATAGCGTGAATCGCGAATTCACTCAGTCCGGCATAGCCATCACCGTACATGAGGGTGTTGCCATCTTTCCAGAGAGAGATGTGAGTGTGCATCCCGGAACCGTTATCGTCGAAGACCGGCTTCGGCATAAAGGTCACGGTTTTGCCGTTCCGCTTGGCGACGTTCTTGATGATGTACTTGTACCACATGAACTGGTCAGCCATCTGCAGCAGTGGTGAGAATTCCATGTCGATTTCACACTGACCGGCGGTTGCCACTTCGTGGTGGTGAGCTTCGACAACGATGCCGACCTTCTGCAGTTCTTCAACCATTTCGGCACGCAGGTCGCCGTAGGTATCGCTGGGAGCTACGGGGAAGTAACCGCCCTTGTAACCCACTTTGTGACCCAGGTTGCCTTCTTCAGAACGACCTGTGTTCCAGGCAGCTTCAGAAGAGTCGATTTCGTACATGGCTCCCCGCTGATTGGAGAGGTAACGTACGTCGTCGAAGACGAAGAATTCGGGCTCGGGACCGATGAAGCAGGCATCGGCCAGGCCGGTCTGCTGCAGGTAAGCCAGACCTTTTTTGGCAACGCCACGCGGGTCTTTGTTGTAATCTTCTTTGGTAATCGGATCGACGATGTCAGCCAGAACGCTGACGGTCGGCTGCTTGAAGAAGGGATCCATTTTCACGGTAGCAGGATCAGGAACAGCCAGCATGTCTGAGCTGTCGATTGTCTGCCAGCCACGGATTGAAGAGCCGTCGAAGCCGACACCGTCTTCAAAAGTACCTTCGTCCCAGGTGCTGAGGGGGTACGAGCAATGCTGCCAGGTACCAAAGATGTCGGTAAACTTTAAGTCTACCATCTTGGCGCCATTTTTTTCTGCGAAGGCAAAAAAGTCCTTGGGAGTCATCGTTAATTTGCTCCTCTAAAATTCTGAGTGATGCTGCAGGTGACGAGGTCCGCCTTACCCTGTCCTGCGTAGAACCGATCATTTCCAAAAAATAGTTCAAGCAAAGACGACAGTTCACAGAAAACACTGCGGACTGCTCCAAAAGCTACTCAAGCAAAACCAGAACGATTCAGATCTTAGAACGCTTTTATCTTTACTCGTTTTCGCCGTGAGTCAGACGGGCTCCACTGCTTTTCAACGGAGTGTCTGGCGACTCACTTTTTCGGGCTACTTTTCATCTTCCTGACATCAAAGTAGATCGGCTGGACAGATAGCGATTGCAGGAGTTCGCAACCATACCGAAACCCTCAGGCACAACCTGCGACCGGGTCTGATGTTGACGGAAACTTCAGTGGGCGCAGGTTGCCAGTTTGAAATTCACCTTAACGAATCAGGACCGAGAAATCTACTGTGCGACAAGACTTCTCTCATGAAATCCGGCTTGCCTGCAAGAGAGCTTAAATCATGACAGTCAAATAAAATCAACAGCCTGTAACGATTAGCCAGACAGGCGAAAGACGGGCGCGCAGTGATCCCATGGAGCAGCGGCATTCTTAAGGATATTTAGATATTTGAGACGCCTGTATAACGACTAAACGGTCACCAGTGCTTTCATCTCGCGAACCGCCTGTTCCATGCCGACCAGTACCGCCCGCGAGACGATACTGTGACCGATATTCAACTCACAGACATCGGGAATGGCGGCGATCTTCGAAACATTACGATATGTCAATCCGTGCCCCATATGCAGCTTCAGTCCCTGTGCGACAGTAAACTCGGAGGCTTTCACGATGACGTCATATTCTTTCTGTTGTTCGTCAGCAGAGGTCGCATCGGCGTAGCGGCCGGTGTGCAATTCGACAGCGTGTACTCCCACCTGTTTTGCAGCCGCGATCTGTTCGACATCGGGATCGATAAACAGGCTGACTTCGATCCCTGCCTGTTGCAGCTGGTGTACGCATTGCTCAACCCGCTTCAGATTGGCAACGACATCCAGGCCCCCTTCGGTCGTCAGCTCTTCCCGCTTTTCGGGGACCAGGGAAACCTGATCGGGGCGGACTTCCAGGGCGATCGCCGTCATTTCTTCTTCCGCCGCCATTTCGAGGTTCAGTTTGACCTGAACCGTCTTTTTCATGGTGTAGAGATCGTGATCCTGAATGTGCCGCCGATCCTCACGCAGGTGCAGAGTAATGCCATCCGCGCCTCCCAGTTCCGCCAGCACGGCCGCCCAGACGGGATCCGGTTCAAAGGTTAAACGAGCCTGACGGACGGTGGCGACGTGGTCAATGTTTACACCTAAAGCGGGCATTACATGCTTTCTGTTCAAATAAAGTCAGATTGGCGAGGTCGGGAAGAAACTCTATCCCCGGGACGTTCCTTAAATCGACAATCGAAGCCGGAGAAAAGTTCTCGGCGTTCACTCAAGAATCTCCCTTATCTTATTGCTTTTTCCTCTCAGTTCCAGAATCGGCCCGGCAGAAACTTCGGCAATCAGGTCAATTTCAAAGAAAATCCTGATCTTTTGTCGCATTCCTGTTTTGTTGACGAATCTCTTCTGGAAGCAGGCACTGTTTCCCGCTGACGGCAGACTTTCGTCCCTTCACAACAGGCCAGAACATATGTGGTTTCAGGAATCCAAGCAGTTCTTTCCCCGCTGGCTCGTAGACATTACAGATCATGCTACCCGGCGGTCCGTTCGCGGATCTCGCCGACGGTGGAGAGCGAGGTCTGCTCCGAACCTGGCGCAGACGGAGCTTCTCGAAACCCGGCAAATGCTGGCCGCCGATGATCTGACGGCACTGAGTGATGATTTTGAGGACGCAGCCACTCAATCCAACTGGCAGCGTCTGTATCAGACGGAAGGCTGGGCTGGCGATCAACTGCAGACCTGGGATGTGAATGGAACACAGTCGGGCCGGATGGTGATGATCCCGCACACGACCGTCTGGTACCAGGATTATCGCGGCCCCATGGTTTACAAGGAAATCACCGGCGATTTTGTGATTACGACGGAGGTGCATATTACCGACCGCGACGATGTGGGGGACAGCGACCTGGATGATGTTCCCAACGGATCGCAGTACTCACTGGGCGGACTGATGATCCGCACGCCCCGCGACATTACCGATCCGGCAGTTGACTGGAGCCCGGGTTCGCATCAGAACGACGGAACCAACAACGGGGAAAACTATATCTTTCTTTCTCTCGGCTGGGGGAATGCCGGCAGTCAGTTCCAGATGGAGACCAAGACCACCCGTAACAGTAATTCGTCACTCGTGCTGCAGAGCATGGGCAACAACGCGGTGATCCAGTTGCAGATTGCCCGCATCGGCGACTCCGCTTATACGCTGTACCAGATTCCCGGCCAGGACTGGGTGTTGAACAGTCGCTATCATCGCCCCGATCTGCCTGAAACGCTGCAGGTGGGCATGGTGACTTACACTGACTGGACGAAGGCCAACGACTATGATCCGTTCTACCAGAATAACAACACTCTACAACCGGGCGGCTACGATCCGACGCCTGCCGAAGCGTTTCAGCCCGACCTGGTTGCCGGTTATGAATTCGTGCACTTCGATCGCCCTGAGATCCCCGTCGCCTTACAGGGACTCGACCTGCGAACGCAGGCCAGCGATCAGGAAATGCTGTCCTTCCTGGGAGAGAATGTCAATGGGCCGGATCTGCCGACCGTGACGCTGGAAACATCTGTGTTACCGGTTGAAGAACTCAGCAGCAGTCAGTTGGAATTCGTGTTCCAGCGGAGTGCAGCGCAGATCGATCAGCCTTTGACAGTGGCATATCAGATTTCAGGCAGCGCCACACCGGGACTGGACTTTCAAAGTCTGAGTGGGGAAATCACATTTGCTGCCGATGCAGCAACGGTCACACTGGTGGTTGACGTACTCGAAGATTTACTCGATGAACCGGATGAAACCCTGGCCATCCAGTTGCTGGCTGGGAATGATTATCTGTTGGGAGAGACGACGTTTGCCAGTGGTACGATTCTGGATAACGATTATACGAATGTCGCGCCCGTAGCCAGCCCGATTGCCGACCAGGGTCTGACGGAAGGAGACGGATTTAACCTGGATGTCAGTCCTTATTTTACGGATGCCAATGTGCCGGACGGCGATCAGCTCATGCTGACAGCGTCATTGTCAAACGGTGATCCGTTGCCGGGATGGCTGATTTTCAACGCGCTGACGGGTGTCTTTTCGGGCGTCCCCACGTTCGCTGATGTTGGCAGCATTGAAATCGAAATCACCGCTGCCGACATGGGAGGCTTGACCGACAGCGCGCTCTTCCAGTTGACGGTCGCGCCGCTGCCGCGGACTCAGTTGCAGTTGCGTGTGGTGAAGTCAGCGACATCGGTCGCCGCCAATGGTGAAAGTCTGGTTCTGCCTGCACACACGGAGGATCTGCATGAATGGGAATCGTTTCAGGTCGAAGTCTGGGGCCAGGTCAGTAATCGGACTGACATCGGCATCGTGTCATTCAGTTTTGATCTGAACTATGCGAGGGAGTACACAACTGCGTCATTCGTGGAATTCGGTCCCGCGTTTACGCAGAATCAGTCGGCGCTGATCGATGATACCAGCGGCCTGGTTCAAGGTATCAGTGCCAGTACGCTGGCGATCGATGTGGGCGATGATCAGAGTGTACTGCTCGCCCGGATTCATTTTGCCCCGACAGTCGCCGACCAGGTTGATCTGGATTTGGGGTCGCAGTTCATTGGCCCGTTTGACTCGGGTCTGACACTGGAAAATGTGTCTCTCGAACTGGTCGACCAGGCGCCGCATCAACTGGAGAACAGCGACATACCCACGACGCAGTTCTGGGCGGTGCCTTATGATGTTAACGATGACGGTGCGATCAATTTTCAGGATCTGGTGCTGTTCGCGACTGCCTACCAGCATGATGTCGCCGATTCGCCGCTGCCCTACACGTGGGCTGTGGACTTCAACCAGTCTGGCAGAGTCGATTTCCACGACCTGCTGCTGCTGGCGGCCAACTATGGTCGTACGAAGCTCGAAGATCCTGAGCTCTATTTCCCAGCCAGCTATCCCCACGCCTGGATCGCGGCTCCGCTGGTCAGTTCTTTCAGTGCAGCGGAAACGCAACCAGCGGCTCCACAGCTCTCCCATTCGACAGCAGTCATGCTGGATTCTGCCGGCCTGCAGGGAGAAGAACCATTCGACTTAAAAGTTGAAATCCAGGAACAGAACCCCCTTCCCATTCCGAAGGTTGAGGGACCAACGCAGCCTGCACTGCCGACCATGACTGCCCCGCAGCAGCGGGAGGCTGCTACGCCTCAGAGTCTTTCTCCGTTCGCTGCTGCAGACATTGATCCGTTATTCATGCATGACCGCGGACTCACTCCGATTCTGGACCAGCAATACAGGGTATTCGAACGGAGGGGAGCGGGTGTCTGGCAGTCTGTCCCTGGTCTGCCTGCGCCGCTGAGGGAAACCGAAGTGCGACAACGCGCGGGGGAACTGCAGGAACTCGACGGGTATTTCAGTTCGCCGTTCGACGATGATCTTCTGACATGGGGATGAGCCCTGCCTGCTCGTCGGGACGCGGGGCACCTAGATATTCGGTGTCTCCGAGTTCTGCCAGTTTCCACATCATGAGCGTGGTCACTTCTTCGAGGAGCTCCCTGGTATGCTTGCGATCATAGTACGCCGACAGGTCGATCGGTTCACCGTAAGTGATTGACGTCTCTGCGGGAGAGTAAAAGGGTTCCACCATGTTTTTACCGCCCGGCGAATTGTTGATAAACACCGGGTAGACGGGCGCCTGGGAACGGAGCGCCAGGAAAGCGATGCCGGAATTCGCATGTTTGATCGGCCGCCCTTCCTGAATCCCCCCTTCGGGGAAGACGCCAATCAGATCGCCCTGTTTGAGTTTGCGCAAGGCTTCCCGGACGGGAGCCACATCCTTCCCATTGCGTTCCACGGGAATCGAATGCATGGCACGCGAGATCCAGCCGACCAGGCCCGGTCGCTCGTAATACTCCCGCGCCATCAGGAAGCTGATGCAGCGCATTTTTTTCTGTGGATTCCCGAGGTGTGAATTGTACCAGAGAATGATCGGATCGGCGGGACTGCGATGATTGGCAATGATGATGCCTGCGGAATCGCCGGGAAAGGGGCAGCGCTGATTGCGTTTAATCTTCCAGAGCCCTGGTGCATACACGCGGGTAATCGCGAATAGAATCCAGGCACGCCAGCCGTCGGGTAGTTTTACTGCCTGGTAGACGATGACTGCCAGGAGAATCAACAGATATATGACCAGTGTCAGAACACCGGCTGTTTCTGGGCTCATTGCGAATCGTAAATTATAAAGGGTGCGGGAAGTTCAGATACGTTATCAGGTTTGAGGAGCCTGATTATACCGCGAATAAAATCGGCAAAGCAACAATAATGCTGATAGAGGCGCATCAGCGAAGCCGTGTTCATCAAAGATCAACCTATAACGGAGAATAATTTATTGACGTCAGAGCGGATCCAAAACTTCAACTACACTTCGATGGCGGCTACGATGGCGTTGCTCAAGCGGGCCAGGTACCGGCCGTGTGGTTCCTGGGGTTCGGTCGTCAGGATGATGGCGGCGGCATCGAGTTGAGGATCGATCCAGAGAACTGTTCCCGTTGCGCCGCCGTGTCCATATGCCTGGTCAGAGAGGAGATCGCCATAGTAATCGCTTTTGGCCCGGGTCACGATCTGCCAACCCAGTCCCCAGCCTTTTCCCTGACGGGCGGTTTCCGAGAGGCCGGGAATTTCAGGCAACTGGTCACGGGTTGCCTGGTGGATCGTTTGCCCGGAGAAGAGACGCTGATCCAGAGCCAGTCCCTGCTGCTGCAGCATGTCGACCAGCTTTCCCAGGTCCGCGGGGGTTGTGAAGAGTCCGCCCCAGGGAGCACCAAAGCCGCGCCAGTAGGAACTGTTCCAGTCCCAATGGGGCTCCACATTCAATTCCGGGGGCACATGGATTTCGACGATGCGCTCCAGGCGGGCCGCATCTCCTTCTGACCATGCGGGGGGAACGCCCAGGGAGGTGTCGTGCATCTCCAGCGGCTGGAAGAGTTCGTCCTGCAGATACTGGGGAGCCGACTTGCCTGTGAGGCGCTGGATCAGTTCGCCGAGAATCGCGATGCCGGTACTTTGATACTGCACGATCCGACCGGGTGGTTCGTCGGGCGTCAGTTCACAGATCTGACTGACGAATTCGGAGAGCGGTGCCTGCGCTGATCTCAGTTCCCGGTTATTGGGCAACATGTCGGGCAGGCCTGAAGTGTGTGTCATCAGATGGCGGATCGTTATTCCGTGTTTGCCGGCACAACCGAATTCAGGGATGTATTGTTTCACGCGGTCGTTGAGCAGCAGTTCCCCCTGTTCGAGCAGTTTGAGCACGCCGAGCACGACGATGGGTTTGGTGATGGAGGCCACCAGGAAGATCGCATCGTCACGCAGGGTGCCGTAGACATCTTTGACAGACTGCCGCCCCTGGCGATAGTGGCATGTGGTTTCACCGGTGATGACCTGCAAGGCGATCGCGGGAACCTGACCGGATTCACAATACTGATCGACGAGTTGTTCGACGGTCTGCCAACGTGCGGGATGAATGCGGGACATCGGGATTTTATTTCCTGCTGTATGGGTTGTCGCGGGAGTGTGCCCGGAACGGAGTTCGGGAGACACACTACGCCTACTATACCCGGTCGGTTGCGAATTGTCCCTGATAAAAGGAGTTCGTGTGGTTGTGCACCATGTGTTCGGTTTTCAGGTCGCGTGGTGGGTGGCGATTCGTAAGATTGTTGGGGCAACTGCTCCGGGTACCCCGATCAGATGGTGGCCTTCAGATTCGGAACTGGATTCATTGTCGCCAGGCGGGAGGACACATGGGTCCTCCCCTACTTTTTGTGAGTGGATAGATGATGTTACTTGATTCTTGTAGTCGGCAAGACTGATTACCGGCGGTAAGCGCCTTGCCGCTCAGTTTTTTGGGGGGACCGTTATGTTTGGATTGTATTTTGAGAAAGGGCGTCGCTGGGTCAAGCGGAGATTGTGCTATGGGAGGACGGTGAAATCGTGTGAGTTGCTGGAGAATCTGCTGCGAAATGCTCTGAGGTTGCTCCGAAATGATTTGAAATCTTACGAGACATGGGGAACCGCTGATTTTTATTCCAGTGCAGATGTAGTGAAAATCGACGGCGATTCAGGTGCTGTTGTGTTATTAGTGCGTTGTGTTCCAGTGCACGCATCGTCCGCCTCGCGCGCGAAGCACAATTGCACAAGAATACGATTCGGAAAGCGTCGATCAAGTCCAGTCTGTTCAGTTGCGTGCCGGTGATTTTCAGGGAAGCAGATCGACAGGCGGGTATGAATGTGTCGTCTGTGTCTTGGGAGGGACGTTTCGCGTCAGCGGTGATGGGGACAATAAAAAAGCGAAGGCCAACCGGAGTTGACCTTCGCTAATGACTTCGAATGGTAGAAAAAATCAGTAAGGGATTTCGACATCATGCAGATGCATGAACTGGTTCAGCTTTGTGATTTCCAGGACCTCGCGGATATCTTCCGAGGGGTTGTACAAATGGATGTCGATGTTGAGATCACGCATGGAAGCCAGCAGTCCGAGCATGCCGCTCGGAATCAATTTGACGCCGGTGAGGTCGAGAGCCAGTGTTTCACACTGATTTTCTTTGACCAGTTCCAGCAATTCGTCTCGAATATCTTTTACGCTGAACGTATCAAGGATATCCTTCCCGCCAAACCCTGCCACACAGAGTGGACCGGCATGGTAAACCTGGAGTATGCCTCCCTGTTGAACCGTCATCTTGTACTCATCCTTATGAAAGGGACAGGAAACGCAGCAGCAGAAGAAAAAAATAAGTAAGAGAACAACAAAGTCCCGAGTGCTGTATTACGTTTCAGATGCTTGACGCAAACATATTCTGGCAATTCATGTGCCAATCAGCGGGCTCCGAAATGCCAGCGAAGTGATCGGATCGCCACATAAAGAACATTAACCATAAGCTATTGATATCATGACACTTATTAAATTGAGAATCATATAATTAAAGAGACTGTTAAATTCAGGAGTCGCAAAAAGGTGCAGTAAAACACCTCACCCTGTAGTAAATTGAAACACACGCTCGTTAGCACTCTGCCCGTGGTGGGCGCACGCTCTGCCCTGATAAGCGGCAGCAGAGGGTTGGCGCTGAAACCAAAGAAAAAGCCCGCTCGGCAAGTTGCCTAGCGGGCTTTGGATTCGCGGGAATCCACTAAGGGTATTGTTACCGGTTCCGGTTTAGCGAACCCGAGCCTTGAAGGTGACGACACCTCCGGTATGTCCTTTGACGGTTTCATCGACTTCGAAGGTCAGGATGAGGCTGCCTTCCTGATTGTCTTCGACGATGAGCCGGCCTGCTCTGTCTGAGGTGGCACTGTCTTCGATATATTCCAGACGCGGTGTCAGGTTGTCGACGATCTTGATGCCTTCGACATCGAAGTCACCCACGTTTTCATATTTGATGGTAAACAGGATCTCGTCACCCGGCTTGGCATTTTTCTTGTCAGCCATTTTGATGAGTTGCAGATTACCTTCGGTTTTACGTTTGTCTTCGATGCCAACGTATTCTTCCGGCTTGACGGCACTCTTCGAAGAGTGAGCCGACTGGGAGCGAATCGCGATGACAGGGAATTGAGCTCGAGACCAGATAGCTGCGGCCTGAACCTGGTAAGCGATGCGTGCTTCGTCCGACTGTTCGAACTGTCCGGTGGTTTCGGTGCCTGTATCCTGGTAGAGGTTGGTCAGCTTAGTATGACCGCCCAGTAAGGCCGTCTGTCCCACAGCGCCCTGCTGTTGTTCGGTCTCGACGCCACTGGCGCGGGAACGCATGCGGATGCCTTCGAGCTGCTCACGCTGTTTGTGCTGAGAGATTACAGTTCGAGCATCGATGCCGACGCCTTTAACGGTATCTTCCGTGGTGGCCAGAGCATCGATTGATGTTCCGGACAGAGGAGTGCTGGCTGTGCGGATCGCAGCGAAACGAGGTGCGTAGACTGCGACCCGGTTTGATTTCTTGACTTCGTGATTGCCTTTGTGGGTCTGGTATTCCACGATGGTATCTTCGGTATCCAGTCCCAGGCGGCTGTAGTCATCATAATGGACGGGGTTTTCGCGATCACCGCCGTCGAACAGATATTCGTCGGGGTACATTCTGACCATTTCCGGATCGCTGCCCGCGGGCAATGTGTAATCTCTCTGAACCGCAGGTGAAAACTCGCAGTATGCAGGACGCGGAGGACAGGCAGCAGGCATCGGTTGCTGATAAGCGACCTGTTGAATCGGTGAGGCAGCTGCAGGCTGTTTCGCAGGCGCGGAAAGACGAGCCGCTCCGACACTGGCATCAAAGTCGGCATGCTCGATGGCAGGAGGCTGTTGTTCGATGGGTGAAGCGGTCTGTTTGCCCCAGGGGAGAGATCCCGTGACAGGCGACAGACTGGAACACCCGCTACTGACACTCAGCAGTATCATCGCAGCCGCAGAGCAGACACGCTGCACTCGCGATGCTCCTCTCAATTTTCGGTACGACAGATTCAACACGGGATTTCCTTCACTTACACCATTCTCAGTTCTGGTCAGCCGGAGCCTGTAATTCGACTACAGGAGCTCCACCATAAAACGCGGGATCTTCACCACGCGTTGAAGGCAGTCGGCCGCCAATTCGTAAGATCAACATCGGACGCCCTAACAGATCGGCCTCGGCGATCAGATTCTTCTGCGCTGAGATCGATTGTGTCGGCTGTTTCTGATAAGTCGCTGGAACCGCAGTCTGGGGACGTTCCAGGTACACAACCTTGGAAACCATTCTACCAGACATGACCAGTTCGATATCTTCTTCGGTAATGCTCACCGGCACGGGATACTGTTCTGCCAGTCCCGCAGGTGGATGCAGGCGATCGATGAGTTCAATCGTCGGATACAGCTCGACACCCGGAAATTCAGGCATGTCGCTGATTTTAACGCGATAGACATAACCGACGGCAAAGCCAATCGGAGCAGGTGATGCTTTCCGAATCGTCTGCTCGGGACCATTCACATAGAAAGTGACAGTTCCTTTGGAGGGCAGCGAAACCCGCATCGGCTGAACATAGCCTTCCTGAACCTGACCCGAGAGAGCGGCCCACTGGCCGGCAACTCCCGGAGGCGTGCGCTGATTGAGGGGATGGTAGAACCGGTTCCCCACATTGTATTGCCGTCCGCCAACCATCTGCTGCGACCAGGCGGTCTGCAGATCCATGACAAAAACGATCATGGTCATTAACAGCATGGCTAATAAGCGTGATCGGTTTTGTCGAATGAAACTTGTCATAACAGAAATTTTCTACAATCAGTTGTCCGAAAGGATGACAGGAGAAAAATCAAGACGGTTGCGAAGCAGGAGAGGAAACAGGTAGAGCAGAAGTGCAATCGAAAAGACAAGGGGCAGCACTCCCTGCAGGCGACAGGGAGTGCTGCGTGGGTCCTGAGTCTTTTAATATCCCGGGCCGGGAGCCATCGTACGAGGATACGATACCTGGCCTGGAGAGTGTACCGGATGACTTTCTGAGTACTGGATGTACTTGACAGGTTTCGGCAGGCTTGGAGCCGGATCCTGTTTGACATCGATCAGGAAGTGATCAACCGGTTTCGGAAGATTGGTCTTGGAGACGTTCCGAATGGTGTGTGATTTCAGACTGGCAGGTCCCCCCAGCGGAATGTGAGGAGGTCCGGGCAATCCGATCGGTGTACCGGTCATCGGCATACCCCAGGCGGGAGTTGGTCCCATGCCTGCAATCGGGTTGTAAGCCGGCTGACCAGGTGCTCCCATTCCTCCGACCATGGTCGGAACCGGGACACCGGAAGTCACACCAATGGTATCTCCGGGGATCGGCATGGGAGCCATGTGAGCTCCTGCGTCACCATCGTAAGAGACCTGTGATACTGTTTCGTTTCCACCGTCACCGGAGGGCATCTCCAGATCCATGTTACCCATCCGCAGGACAGCCATGATCGTACCGCGACGATCTGCTTCTGCGACAGGGTCTACACCGGGATCAAGACGGGTAGAAACCAGAGTTTCGACACCGGCGATTGCCAGTTCCTGGAATTTTTCATCCGGCAGGTAGATGACCTTGGTAACAAAGTTGTTACTTTCAACCTGATCCAGGTCTTCCGGAGTGATTTCCAGAGGAATACTGTTGTGTGACAGGTAAGCATCGGTCGTCGGATGCGACGGATAAACCTGCAGTGAAGGATACAGTGCCGGAATTGAGCGGCCTGGGATGTGAGACAGCTTTAACCGGTAGGTTGCCCCCTGGTTAAAGTTGTAACGTCCAGGAGCGGTGATCTGGTTTTCGGCATAACCTTCCGCAACCTGCCAGCCCACTTTCATGCCAGCGGGACCCACAAACCGAATCTGTGATGTCCGTGCAGCGAATGCACTGGCTGGTGGTGGTGCCAGCATCGGCAATACGCCGGGACCTGGTCCATCCACCATTGGCCCCGGCCGCTGCATCATGGCAGCGGGTGGAGCAACATACTCACCCTTTTTAATAACCTGCTGTCCGTCGGCTGCACAGCCAACACAGACAACAACCAATGTACCTAAAGCCAGGAAGTAGTACTTCATCATGACCCCTTGTTCGAATACCCCACGACGAATAATGCGACTAGTTAAGTGAAGAACCGCCCATCACAAACACAGACGTCGATTCCTGGGAATTGGGAACGGTCGACGTACGGTTCAAAAAAGACTCAGTTTTCAGGTCGACCCCAAACCCGAATATCCGTTAAAATGCAAAGACCCTGAATTTCAACGCAACACTCTGAGCTGTACGGCCTGCTGACTGCATACTCCAGCCAGCTAGAGGTACATGGATGACCTCATACATCTGTTTTCGGACCGAAGCGGTCTGATTCTTTGATAAATTCGTTTTTTTCCGAACAATTAGAACATGTTACGCAATTTAACTTTTATGGTCGGCATCCTGTTACTGGCAGGACTCTACAACTATTTCCCCTGGGAACAGTTATCACAAGCTGCTGCTGCTAATAAGGATACAGCGACAGCCCCCCAGGCGAGTCTGGCCCTGGCAGATCCCGAAAGCAGTCCCGCAGAGGTCCCGGAAGGTGATTCTTCAGGCGAAAAGAATCTGAAAAAAAATCCGGGTTATGCAGAGGCACTCCTCAAAAAATCGAGGGAGAAACTGCTGGCTTACAGCTCGATCCAGGCAGAAATCACGGAAACGGTGCAGATCGGTCCCAAACCGTTTCATATAAAAGGGAAGTATCTGCAGGGAAAGGATCTGAAACTCAGACTGGAATTCGAGGTTCAAAGTCGTAAAGAGGACGGAAAACCGGTTGGAACCCTGCTCGAAATCTGTGATGGACAGGTTCTCTGGACCGAACACAATATAAAAGGGAATTCACGAGTCACCCGCCGTGATGTACAGGCGATCCTGAAACAGGCCCAGATGAACCCCAATTCCCAACCAAATCTGCTGGTGGCAGAACTCGGTCTGGGGGGGCTCCCCGGGCTGTTAGCTGCGATTCAGAAGAACATGGAGTTTGAAAGCGTCGCGGAACGAACCATCAGCGGCAAAACCCTGACCGTTCTGAATGGAAGCTGGAAAGAAGGCTTTCTCGCGCAGTTTAAAGGGGGAGATCCCAATGCCCCGGCTCAGTTACCCGCTTATGTGCCGGATGGAGTCAGAATTTATCTCGATCCGGACACCCTGTTTCCACGCCGGATTGTCTATCTGAAAAAGAACCAGGAAACCATGGAGAGTATGGTGACCCTGAATTTCAGCAAGGTGACCCTGAATGCACCTATTGCTGCGACTCAATTCGCGTATGAACCACCCGATGGTGTGTTTCCGGTGGATATCACTCATCAATACCTTAAACAGTTAAGCCAATAAACACGTATGAAACGTAGCCGGGCTCCCGTTCTATCACGCTTTCGGGTGGAATCGAGGGAGTCCTGGCAATCTGGTCTCACATTAAACTCTGAAATATCATACACTTAATGAACTTAGACCTGCGTTTGATCCTTTCCGGAAGCCAGTTAGACCTGCGGACCACTCCTCATGCCGGCAGCATTAACAGAACTTGAACAGCGAACCTCCCGCTGGCAGAAAAACTCGCCTCTGCTGGTGGTTCCGAGCTGGGCTGCCTCACTGGCCATTCATTCGCTGATTCTGCTGATTCTGATCTCCAGCCTCAACCGCTGTGATAGTGGCCAGACCGGCGGCGATGAAGGTGAACTCCGTAGTGTAGGTATCTACGTCAAACAATCCCCCGATGCTGATCAGCCGGAAGACGCGGATCAGGAACCACAGGAAACGCTTGAAAACCAGCCGACTCCGCTGGCGCAACCACAGGTGACGGAGGTCATGGACCAGAAACCGCCCGTGGATCCACAATTACCTGAACTCAACACCAAGCTGCTGGGAGCAGGTCCGGTGCAGTCTCCGAATCTCCCGAACTCCCCCAATTCAGATCCCACCAGCGATCTGGTAATGTCACCTGCAGCAGCCCTGGCTCCACCTGTGATGGGTTCTGGAAAAGTGAACTTTTTTGACGCCGTCGATTCCGGCAAGCGGTTCGTGTTCGTCATGGACTGCTCAGGCAGTATGGCTGCCCCCCAGGGCGCCCCGATCCGCAAGGCCCGTTCTGAGCTCATTGCCAGTCTGTCCGGGCTCAATCATCATCAGCAGTTCCAGATCATCTTCTACAATACAACCACCCGGGCGATGAAACACCGCGGAAACGACTCCGAAATGCCTTATGCTTCGGACATCAACCGCACGCTCGCACGTCAGTTTATCCAGAGTGTCGAGCCCGATGGGGGCACTGATCACCTGCCTGCCTTAAAGAGAGCTTTAAGTTTTCACCCAGATGTCATATTCTTTCTCACGGACGCGAAACATCCCCAGCTCTCCAGTGCAGATCTGAATGAAATTCGCCGTCTGAATGCTGGTAAAGCGAAGATTCACTGCATCGAATTCGGCGAGGGCTTTCCGGTGAAAGAGGGGAATTCCCTCGATAAGCTCGCGCGACAGAATCGAGGCAGTTACCGCTATTACAATGTCCGTAAATTTATTATCAAACGCTAGAAGGTCAGCACTTTTGACTCTGCTGATCTTCTCTGGATTCATCTAACCTCTGAGAAAGTTGCTGCTGCATGTCCGCCACGGTTTCTAAAGCGACCCGCTATACCCTGCTGCTGATCTGCCTGATCTTCTGCGTAGGCTGTGATCAGTACACGAAGAAGATTGCGGTCGAGAATCTGCAGAACAAACGCCCCCTTACCTATTTCAATAATACACTCCGCATGGAATATGCCGAGAACACCGGGGCCTTCCTGAGTGTCGGCAGTGGTCTCTCTAAACCGGTCCGCTTCTTCCTGCTGGTCGTGGCCAACGCCGCCTTTCTATTGATTGTCGCCGGTATGCTGATCTTCCGCTGGCAGATGCCTCTGGTTCAGTTTATTGCACTCTCCCTGTTGCTGGCAGGAGGGATCGGCAACCTGATTGACCGTGTGTTTCTCAACGGTATCGTCATTGACTTCCTGAATATTGGTCTCGGTCCATTGCGGACTGGTATATTTAACGTAGCCGACATGGCAATTACCGGCGGTGCGATTCTGATGCTGATCTCCTGGCTCTTTACCAGGGAACCTAAGCAGCAGAATTCCGATCCACAACCGACTCCCCCGGATCAGGCGGCCCCCACGGCTGCGGAGTAACCTGTCCCGAGTATTGGAAAGCCGGAATTGATGAAGTGTACTTTTTTGATCATGATCCTGACTGTGGCAGCCCTGACCGGGTTCACCAGTTCAGCCGCTGCGCAGGATAAGATCGAAGTCCGCCCCGATCATCATGTGGGTCAGGCAACTCTACCCTGCACGATTCTCGATTTCACCCAGTCAGAAATCAAAGTCAAGCTGCTGCCCAGCGGTACGGTCCGCACCTATCCCGGCTCGGAAATCGTCAAGGTGCATACGCCCCAGACAGAATCTCACCAGCGCGGTCTGGAACAGATGCACCAGGGCAAATACGACAAAGCCACTCAGTCCTTCAGTGAAGCGTTGAATATCGAAAACCGCACCTGGGTCCGACGCGAGATTCTGGCCCAGCTGATTAAAGCGGCCCTGTTTCAGGGGGACATCCTGAAAGCGGCACTTCGCTTCCAGACCATGGTCGAACATGAGCCGGACGCCCGCTACTTCGAGCTGATTCCCCTCGACTGGTCGATCAGTGAAAGCCTCTCTCCAGCTCGCAGTGCAGCGCGAAGCTGGTTGACGGATCCCAACGAAGTCAGACAACTGCTCGGAGCCAGCATTCTGCTGACAGCCCCGGATTTTGCGGCCCAGTCGGAAGCAACTCTGCGTTCCCTGGCCACCAGTACCAATCGGAATATCCAGCAACTGGCACGCGCCCAACTCTGGCGACTCCGACTGCGGGCAGGTGACATCAGTCTGCTGGAACTGCAGCGCTGGGAACGGAATCTGAAACTGATCCCGGAACACCTGCGGGGCGGTCCCTGTTATCTGCTCGGTGCGGGCTACGCTCAACTCGACCGCCACGGCCAGGCCGCAGCCTGGTATCTCTGGGTCCCCCTGGGTTATCCTGCGAATCCGCAGCTGTCCGCAGACGCCAGCCTCAAGGCCGCCGATTCTCTCAAGGCCATGGGACAGTCAGCCAATGCCCTGCGGCTCTACCAGGAAACCGTCGCCCGTTATCCAACAACGACAGCACGACAGATGGCCGAGCAGATGATCAATCAACTGATGCAGGAAGCGGGTCAGAAAAACTGATCTCGGGAAAACAACCCTTTGAATTCACGAACACACTGGAAAAGAATATTTTGATGGATCGCAGTAAATCACCACTGAAGAGATTCGCACTCTGTTGCCTGCTCTGCTGCCTGAGCCTGTTGACGCCCGCTCCCTGCCTGGCAGCTGATGATCCGGGGGACGCTGGTGCTTCCGAAGTATCAAAAGTCGATCTGCGTCAACTGGTCGATGATGCGGGAACCATCGGTATCATTATCGCCGTGCTCAGCATCGCGATGGTCGCACTGATTGTCGAGCATCTCATCAGTATTCGCAGCAACGCGCTGATGCCCCCCGGACTCGCAGAGGAAGTCCACTCCCTGATCGCGCAGCAGCAGTATCGCAGTGCCGACTCGGTCTGCAAATCGAATCCCAGCTTCCTGTCCTATATCCTTTCCGCCGGTCTGTCTGAAGTTCAAATGGGATATGGGGCGGTCGAGAAAGCGATGGAAGACGCCGCCATGCAGCAGTCTGCCCGCCTGAATCGTAAAATTGAATACCTGTCCGTGATTGGTACCCTCTCCCCCATGTTGGGGCTGCTGGGTACCGTCTGGGGGATGATCCTCGCGTTCTCGGAATTCACAGCGAAAGCGAATCCTGATGTCGCCGAACTCGCCCCCGGGATCTCCAAGGCGCTGATCACAACCCTGTTCGGTCTGAGTGTCACGGTTCCCGCACTGGCCAGTTTCGCGTTCTTCCGAAACCGGATCGACGAACTGGTCGCCCAGTCCTCACTGCTGGCCGAACATGTTTTTGCAGACTTCAAACACGCTACGGTTCTCGGCAGCAAGCCGCTTCCCAAGCAACCTCGTAAACGTGCAGAAGAAGAACTGGCACAACGGATGGCCAATCAACAGACGGCCCGTCCGGCTCCCCCGCCCGGAGGCCAGGAAACGTGAGAATTCCCACGCGTCCCCGTCAGGCCGGCATTCGGTTCAATATCACTCCGCTGATTGACATCGTCTTTCTGCTGATTGTCTTCTTTCTGGCTGCGACGCACTTAACTCAAAATGAAAAGCTGGAAGCGGTTGAACTCCCGGAAGCGTCTCAGAACGAAACCGAACCGGAAGAAGCCCCTCGACGTATCATCATCACCATCACCCCGGATGAAAAACTACATCTGAGGGGGAATGATATTTCACCGGAAGAACTGGACGCGCAGTTAATTTCACTCGATGAAGATAAACGGAAAGAGACAGAAATCCGAATTCGCGGCGATCGACATATTCCTTATCGCATTGTCGAACGGGTCTTAATCAGTTGTGCCCGCGCCGGGATTTCCAATGTGCAGTTTGCCGTACTGAATGACTGAATTACAGCATTATGAAAATTCCCTCACATCACCACAGTCGCTCTGATATCCAGGATCAGGCCACCATGACGCCGATGATCGACGTGGTGTTTCTGCTGCTGATCTTCTTTATCAGTGCCTCGGCCAACCAGATCCGGGAATTCCTGCTGCCCACCGAACTGGCCACGGGCAGTATTGAATCGACGGAAACGGTACCGCAGGAAAAACCACTGGGGGAAGTCTGGTTAAAACTCAAATACCGTGATGACCAGACCATTGTAGAATTAAATGATCGCGAGTATGCTCAGTTCGACCAGTTGAAACAGACTTTGACCGAACTGGCAGATCTGGCTCCTGAAATTCCGGTGATCCTCGATATCAACGAAGATGTCCCGCTGGGTGAAATGATTCGCACTTACGACACCTGCCTGGCAGCCGGTTTTCAGTCAATCAATTTTGCCACGGACGCCAGCAAAGTCGCTCCCCCGAAGAAACCGATTACCGCTCCCAACTGAATTCCGAACCAGCCATGATTCTGTTTGATACCCACGCCCACCTCGACGAGGAAGCCTTTCATCCTGACCGCAATGAAACTGTGGAACGTGCCCTTGAGGCTGGCGTCCAGACCATTCTCACCATCGGAACCACAGCCGACAGCAGTCAGCGGGCCGTCGATCTGGCAGCCACCTTTCCCCAGGTTTATGCGGTCGTAGGCATTCAACCCAATTATGTCGCCCAGATGAAACCGGGGGACTGGGAGCGAATCCTGACTCTCTCCACCGCAGACAAAGTGGTCGGCATCGGAGAAACCGGTCTGGACCGTTACTGGGACTACGCTCCGATCGACCTGCAGCAGGACTACTTCAGCAAACATATTCAGCTTTCCCGCGAATGTGATCTCCCCTTCGTGGTGCACTGCCGGGAAGCGGAAGCCGATGTCGTCGATCTGCTGCAACGCGAAGCAGCACAGGCCCCATTCAAAGGTCTGATGCACTCTTTCTGCGGGACACCGGAAACGGCGGCGGCCTGCCTGGAACTGGGAATGTACATCTCCTTTGCCGGGATGCTGACCTTCAAAAAAAACGACGAACTGCGCGAAACCGCACGGCTGATTCCCCTCGACCGCCTGCTCGTTGAAACCGATGCCCCCTATCTGGCACCGGTACCGCAGCGGGGCAAACGGAACGAACCCGCGTTCGTGAAACACACCTGTGCCTGCCTGGCAGAGCTTCACGATAAGACACCCGAGGAGATGGCTGAGATCACTACGAAGAATGCCAGAACACTCTTCCAGTTAAACTAGCGCTCGCAGCCCAGCGAATCTCATCTTCCGCTCTGAATCAGGATTCAGTCAGAATCCGTTTTTCTGACGAGAGAATATTTTCATTTGAGCTCCATCCTGCTATTGTTACACTTAGCTCAAACAGACAAATAACTTGCGTCAATCAATCACCACAACAGGTATCATAAGAACGCGTTCAAAGTCACGGCAGCAACGGACTGTTCTCCCCTGAGCATCTCCGCCCGTCGTTTCGCTGAACCCGGGATTCGGGCTAGGATGGTCATGATCAAACAGTGGCTCGCGAACGCCTTCGCGATCGAACGACCGGAAGATTTCGCTCCGACTGCTGAGCAGCAGAAAGTCGCTGATTACATCTGCCGCGAGATTGTCCGCAGGGACATGGTCACCCTCGCCATCCTCTCACTGGAAACCTGTCGCCCCCTGAATTACGTCGGCGCGCAGGCTCTGCACTTTTTCACTCCGTTTCTCTCCATCCTGATTGAGCCCCGCTCACAAAAACTCTTTGCAGAATTCCTGGAGAAACGCGGCTCGATTGAATGGATGTGCCAGCGTCTGGAAACCCTCAGCAAGGTTACAACCGAACCCCCAGCGGCTGCAACTTCACAGAAACCGCCCCCCGTCAGTACATCACAAAGTCCCGAAGACGGTTCCTGACCGAGACAAATCAGCGCGATCACAGCGTCCCCTGCTTTCCCGCTTACATGGATGGTGAGTCACAGAATGAACTCCGCAACAGAAAAAAAACTTGATCCTGATCAAATCAATGTGATTCTCGCCACAGACTGCGGCAGTACCACGACCAAAGCCATTCTGATCGAAAAAGTGAATGGCGAATATCGTCAGACCTATCGTGGTGAAGCGCCGACTACGGTCGAAGAGCCGGCCGCGGATGTAACCGTAGGAGTCGTCAATGCCGTAACCGAAGTCGGGGAACTCGCGGGACGCAAACTGATTGATGAAAACGGCGAAATCATTCGCCCTGCCCAGGGAGATGTCGGCTGCGACATCTATATCTCGACTTCCAGTGCGGGAGGTGGACTGCAGATGATGGTCGCCGGCGTTGTGCGGGAAATGTCGGCCGCCAGTGCCAAACGAGCCGCGTTGGGGGCAGGTGCCATCGTGATGGACACGATCTGTTCCAACGACAAACGGCTGCCTCACGAACAGATCCAGCGAATCCGGGAACTGCGTCCCGATATGATTCTGCTCGCAGGAGGGACCGATGGCGGAACTCAGAAACATGTGGTGCAGCTGGCAGAACTGATCGCCCCTGCCAAGCCGCAGCCCCGCTTTGGTGGCACCTATAAGATGCCCATCATCTACGCCGGCAACCAGGAAGCGACCGAACTGGTCGAAGAAGCCTTTGACGAAGACGTCAAGCTGACAACAGTCGCCAACGTGCGTCCGGTGCTGGAACAGGAAAATCTGGCCCCTGCCCGCGATGCGATTCACGATCTCTTCCTCGAACACGTGATGGCCCATGCCCCGGGCTACAACAAACTCATCTCCTGGGCCGATGCCCCCATCATGCCTACTCCCGGAGCTGTCGGAAATATCCTGCAAACCATCGCGGAACGCCAGGGAATCAATGCACTGGGAGTCGACATCGGCGGTGCCACGACCGATGTCTTCAGTGTCTTTGACGGCACTTTCAACCGTACCGTGAGTGCTAACCTGGGCATGAGCTATTCCATCTCCAACGTTTGTGCCTCCGCGACACTCCCCATGATTCTCCGCTGGGTGCATCTGAATATGGATCCCCGTGCCCTCCAGAATCACATCAAGAACAAAATGATTCGCCCCACGACCATTCCCCAGACCAGGGAAGCGCTGGTGTTCGAGCAGGCCGTGGCCCGGGAAGCACTCAGGCTGGCATACATCCAGCACAAGGAATTCGCTACGACACTCAAAGGGGTGCAGCAGCAGCGGACCGTAGGTGACACCTTCAGCCAGGAGACCAGCGGCCAGTCAATCGTCGACAATATGAAACTGAATCTGCTCGTGGGTTCCGGTGGCGTACTCTCACATGCCCCCAACATGCAACAGACGGCGGCCATGATGATTGATGCCTTTGAACCGGAAGGCATGACCGTACTGGCCAAGGACAGTATTTTCATGATGCCACACCTGGGTGTGCTGGCTCAGGTTCATCCGGCTGCGGCCCTGCAGGTCTTTGAACGAGACTGTCTGATTTATCTGGGAACCTGCATCGCTCCCCGCGGTTTTTACAAGGCTGGTAAAACCTGTTTCGCATACAAGATCACTGGCAAAACATTGAATGAATCGGGGGAGATGGTTTGCGGCGACATGCGGCTGTTCCCCCTGGGCGATGATGAATGGGCCACCGTGACGGTTGAACCCCGCCGTGGTTATGATTTTGGAGAAGGGTCCGGCAAACGCGTTGAATTCAAAGCACGGGGCGGAACCGTAGGCCTGATTCTGGATGCCCGCGGCAGACCGCTTATGGTCCCCGCAGATGAATCGCGACATCTGGCTGAACTTAACAGCTGGGTTGAAGAACTGAAACTTTACCCGGAAGTCACTTAGAGAACTCACACCATGACACAGGCTTATTCTCCAGGATTACAGGTACGCAGGCAAACGCTGCATTCCAGTCGACGGATTCTTCCGATCCCCGGCGATGTGCTCGTCAAGGTCGGCGAACAGGTTTCCGCACAGCAGATCGTCGCTCAGACCTTCATGCCCGGCGATGTCACTCCCATCAACGTTGCCAACCAGATCTCGGTCGCTCCCTCTGAAGTTCCCGGCTGCATGCTCTTCAAGGAAGGAGACGAAGTCCAGGTGGGTGACCTGCTGGCTCGCAGTAAGGGTATCTTTGGATTCTTCAAATCGGAAACGAAAGCCAAAACCGCAGGGACCATCGAATCGATTTCGCATGTCACCGGTCAGGTGATCCTCCGCGGCGCACCGCTGCCGATTCAAGTAAGAGCCTATCAGGCAGGCGTCGTCAAAGAGGTGATTCCCGAACAGGGCGTCGTCATTGAATCCGAAGTTACCTTTCTACAGGGAATCCTGGGAATCGGCGGAGAAGCTTACGGCACGATTCAGTTTGCCTGTCAGACCAAAGACCAGCCACTGACAGAAGAGCTGCTCGACGAATCCATCAAAGGTAAAGTGGTGATTGGCGGAGCCCGCATGACCGGCACCGCGGTCAAACGTGGCATCGAACTCGGGGCCGCCGCCATTGTTTCGGGTGGGATCGATGACGAAGACCTCAAAGAGATCCTGGGCTATGACCTGGGCGTCGCGGTCACCGGTTCTGAGCACCTTGGAACCACGTTGATCATTACCGAGGGATTCGGAGACATCGCGATGGCCGAGCGGACGTTTAACCTGCTCAAAGAGCGGGAGGGAGCGGAAGCCGCCGTAAATGGGACAACTCAGATTCGGGCAGGTGTGCTCCGGCCTGAAATTGTCATCCCCATGGATGAAAGTATGACCTCCGATTCTTCCGCGGAAGACGTTAAAGCCACTTCCGGTCTACTGGAAACCGGCGTTCCGGTCCGAATCATTCGCGACCCCTATTTTGGGCTGCTGGGAGAAGTCGGCGAGATGCCCACCGAGTTGAGAACGCTGGAATCAGGTTCCCAGTCCCGGGTACTCGAAGTCATTCTTGATTCGGGTGAGAAAGTGATTGTCCCGCGTGCCAATGTAGAACTCATCGAAGGATAAACCATGATCAGTTCATTTAATCATATGCTGAAACAGGCGCTGCTTCCGCTGCTGATGCTCTGCCTGCTGCTGTCACCGGTGCTGGGGGCCGAGGCTCCTGCTCCGCCTGCCAACTTCCTGGCCCAGGATGTCCCCGGAGATGCAGGGACCGCCATTGATTTGAGCTGGACTCTTTCTCCCGACGATGAAGAACAGACCAAACCGCGGAAAGTCCTGCGATATGTCATTTCGCGAAAGGTTTTCACCGGTGATGCCAAAACATTAACACCGGGAACAAAGCTCACGGTCGAAGTCGGCGGAAAAGAAATGACTGTCGAAGTCGTCAAGGATATGAACGAGTACCAGCTTGTTGGCGAGACCACCTATAGTGTCAATTCATTTCGGGATTCCAATTGTGAAACCGATGTCCCTTACCTGTATCAGATTCAAGCAATCGGACAGGAGGGATTGGCATCGACGCCGGTCGTCCTCGAGCAACCAGTGGTGGCGCAGCTGCAATGGTTCAATCTGCAGCGGGGCTGGTTTGCCATATTTGTGCTCCTGATCTGTGGGTCCGTCATCATGTTCATCGAAATGGCCCGCCGGGGAAAGAAACTCAAGGTCCGCAAAATCGCCGGTCTGGAAGCGATCACCGATGCTGTGGGTCGCGCGACCGAAATGGGACGCTCCTGTCTGTTCGTTCCCGGGATTCAGGACATTAACGATATCCAGACCGTCGCCGGCATCACCGTACTGGCCCAGGTCGCAGAAACAACCGCCGACTACCGGGCGACCCTGGAAGTTCCCACTTCACGCTCCCTGGTGATGACCACCGCCCGCGATACCGTGGAAGCCGCATACCTCGCCGCGGGTCGTCCCGATGAATACAACGAAGACGACATTTACTACATCACCGACGAGCAGTTTGGCTATGTCGCCAGCGTGACTGGCAAAATGGTTCGAGACAAACCGGCCGCCTGTTTCTATATGGGTGCGTTTTACGCCGAGTCCCTGATTCTGGCAGAAACCGGAAATTCGGTCGGCGCGATTCAGGTTGCCGGCACAGCCATGCCGACCCAGCTCCCCTTCTTCGTCGCAGCCTGCGACTTCACTTTGATCGGAGAAGAGTTCTTCGCGGCTTCCGCCTACCTGTCACGGGAACCTCAGCAGTTGGGGAGTCTCAAGGGACAGGACTTCGGCAAGCTGGTGGGAGGCATCGTGCTGGTCGTTGGCTGCGTGATTGCCACCCTTGCTGCCTTTGAAGCTAAATCAGCTCCTGCAGAACAGGGCGAACCGACTTCCCTGGAGTCAGCGCAGACCTACATCAAAGAGAACATCCTTGGTAAGGGAGGTTTTTAATAATGAAACGGACAATCCCCCTGTTGATCTCTGCGGTGACAGGCTTCGTGCTGATCGGCACAGCCTTCATCCCCAAATTCGTGGACTGGGGAAATACCGCGATGGCCTGGTTTAACATCCTGGCAGCCTTCGCGTTCATTCTCGGCGGCGGAAACCTGCTGAAGATGCAGTTACAGAAGATATCTGCGCAACAACCGGGCTGGGGTTATGCTGCAGTCACGCTGATTGCGTTTTTTATCACCCTGTTCGTCGGGTTATTCAAGGTCGGCGTGCATCCCAATATCAATGCCGCAGAGCTGCCCTGGTCGGGGGATTTCCTGGAAGAAGGCAGCGCCTTCTGGTGGCTGTTCGAATATATTTTCTATCCACTCTCAGCGACCATGTTCGCCCTGCTCGCCTTTTATATTTCATCCGCTGCATTTCGTGCCTTCCGGGCCAAAAACACGGAAGCGACGATTCTGCTGGTCATCGCCGTGATTGTCCTGCTGGGACGAACCTATGCCGGCGAATGGCTTACCGGCAGCTGGCTTCCCGAAGAACCCATCCTGGGCTTCAAGGAAGTCTACTACAGTGACTTTAGATTACCGCATCTTTCGCAAATCATTATGGACGTTTTCACCACTCCCGGCATGCGGGCCATCACGATTGGAATCGCATTGGGAGTGGCTTCGACCTCATTGAAAGTCCTGCTGGGCGTCGATCGTTCTTACCTCGGCTCAGATCAGGAGGCATAAGCCATGTTACAATTTCTACAAAACCTGGACCGCCGCTGGATCTTTCTGCTGATGCTGTTTGCGGTCGCGATTCCCCTCATTATGGGGACAACCTTTCCGGAAAAACCCTCTGACCAGGTGATGTCCGTCTTTCACGCGGTCGACGATCTGCCCGATGGTTCCAATATCTTCATTGCCCTCGATTACGATCCCGCCAGTGAAGGCGAACTTCAGCCGATGGCTTCTGCATTCACCCGACACTGTGCTTTGAAAAAACACAACATTTACTTCATGACACTCTGGCCACAAGGTGTCCCCATGATTCAGCGTTCGGTTGATATTCTGGAAAATGAATTTCCCGACACCTACAAAGGTAAATACGGCACCAAATACGTGAACCTTGGCTTTCGTACCGGGAATGAAGGGGTGATCAAACTGGTCGTAGAAGATTTGAAGAAAACGTATTCAACCGACATCAACAGCACCAGCCTCGATAATCTCCCACTCACGAAAAACCTGAAGAACATTCAGCAGGTCGATCTGCTGGTCAATGTGAGTGCCGGCTACCCGGGTTCCAAGGAATGGGTGCTCTATGGGTCTGCCCCTTTCGATATTCCCACCGTCGTTGGTTGCACCGGGGTTCAGGCTCCGATCATGCTGCCTTACATCCCCAAGCAGTTGATCGGCATGATCGCTGCGATCAAAGGGGCTGCGGAGTACGAACAGGCCATCATTAATGCCTACCCCCAACTGGAGAATAATCCGGCCGCGAAAGAAGGACTCAAACGCATGGGCCCTCAGCTGGTGGCCCATGTCCTCCTGATCGGATTGATTGTACTGGGAAATGTGATTTACTTCTGGGAACGTAAGCTGGGACTGTATCGATGAAACAATCTACACTCATCTGGACAATCTTGATGGTCGCTGGTGGCGGGTTCCTGCTCTTTCAGACGATCGACAAAAAAAGTGGCCGCGTCTATGTACGTGACGTTCCCGTGGAAGCGAAGTCCTCAGTTGAGGGAGCGGAACAGGCTGTAGAGTGGACCAAAGAGCAAGTCGTACCCGAAGCAGAAAAAGATCAACCGGGAGTGAGGCTGGGGCTCTCCCGCACAATTGGCCTCTGGGTGGCTGCGTTCTGTACGCTGGCGATCTTCTCGTTTCTCTATGGTGATAATCCGGTTTATAAATTCACGGAATCCGTGTTCGTGGGGGTCTCTGCAGGCTATGCGATGGTGGTCGCGTTCTGGTCGGAAATCATCCCCAATCTGTTCGGCAAGCTGTTCCCGGTAGAAGCGAAGGACATCTTCTTTCTCGACATTAAAGATAATGAGATGAATGCCAACCTCTGGTACCTGATTCCGCTGACCATGAGCGTCTTGCTACTGCTGCGCCTCTCCCCCAAAGGAAGCTGGCTCGCCCGCTGGCCACTGGCATTCTTCATCGGAGCCACAGCGGGGATTCGGCTCATCAGTTACCTGGAAGCAGACTTCGTCGGCCAGTTGCAGAATACGATCATGCCCTTCGTGGTCTTCGGCGCTGATGGCAGCTGGCAGATCGTGGAATCGCTTAAAAACACAATCATCATTGTAGGAGTGGTCTCCTGTATGGTTTACTTCTTCTTCTCCATTGAGCATGAAGGCTTCGTGAAGTACGTCTCCCGTCTTGGCGTCTGGTTTCTGATGGTTACCTTCGGTGCCAGCTTCGCTTACACCGTGATGGGACGCATCGCACTGCTCAGTGGCCGACTGGACTTCCTGTTCCACAACTGGCTGGGAATCGGTCTCTAAGTTTTGTATTGAATAGAAGATAAAACAGCCACGGTGTGTGACTGCTGATATTTTGATCGATAAAAAAACATGAAGAAGCCGTTTTTTTATCAAAAGCCGCGGCGACAGAGGTTACGTGTCCATTTCCTGATCTGCTATAGTGAAATTCCCACCGGTTGCCCGCCCCGGGTCGATACCTGAAACTATCCAGGGAAGAAACTGATTAGAAATGAATTCACAGTCCTCTTGTGCAGAAGTGGAACTGAAGGGTGGTCTCGAAGAGATCGCTCTCCCCACCTATAAATATTTTCCCGGCTGGTCCATGCTGGGAATCGCGGCACTGGCCCAGTTTCTGTCCGCACCTGGTCAGTCTTTCTCAGTCGCTGTCTTCAAAGATCCTATGCGGATGAGCCTCGGGCTTTCAGAAACCCAGTACTCACTCGCCTATGGATTCGCCACCATTGTCAGTGCCTGCCTGCTCCCCTTCATCGGTCGCATGCTGGATCACTGGGGCGCCCGCATCATCCTGCCGATCGTGGCGACCGGTCTGGCGATCTCCTGTTTCTTCATGTCACAAATCCATACCCTGGGCAGCCTGTATCTGGGATTCAGCCTTGTCCGCAGCCTGGGACAGGGTGCACTGACACTCATCTCGGTCTGGATGGTGGGAGAATGGTTCGAAAAGAAACGGGGACGCGCTACAGCCCTCGCCGGTTTCGGTAGTGCCTTTTCTGTGATGACAGTCCCCTTTATTAATAGCTGGTTGATCAGTGAGTATGGCTGGAAAACCGGCTGGATTTTCCATGCGGTTACCGTAGCGGTCTGTTTAATTCTGCCGGGTATTTTTATCGTCAGGAACCGGCCCGAGGATCTCGGCCTGCATCCGGATGGCATCGATCCCGAACAGGAACCTGAGCCCGAACCGGAAGAGAAACCGAAGCGTCCCCTGATCACAGCCACGATCGAATCCTGGACGGTCCGCCAGGTTCTCCGCGACCCGACCTTCTGGAAACTGCTTTCGGTGATCACCACTCATGCTCTGGTCGGTACCGGACTGGTCTTTCACCAGATCGCTTTGCTGGGCAGTCATGGAGTTCCCACAAACTGGGCAATCCGCATGATGGCCTTTCAGGCCGTGTGTGCCACCCTGCTGATGTTCCCGGCTGGCTGGTTGACCGACCGCTTCCCCAGCCGCTACATTCTCTGCTTCTCCATGCTCTGCATGGCACTGGCGAATCTCATCGTGTTGACCATGCCTACGATCTGGATGGTCGTTGTCTACACGTTCCTCCTGGGGATCACGGGGAGCATCTTTCGCAGCACAGCCACGGTCGTCTGGATCAACTATTATGGCCGTATGAATCAGGGCGCCGTACGCGGCGTGGCCTGGTCAATGATGATTCTTGCTTCCGCCCTGGGCCCCCTGCCGGTTGCCATGTCGATTGATTACTTCGGATCATATAACCCGGTGCTCTATCTGTTTATGGCGCTCCCGCTGATGGCAGCCCTGGCCGTCTGGTCGGCTCATCCTCCGACGCTGTTCAAGGACCAGGAGTCTGCCGCTGAACCGGAGGTCGCAAGTTAGCGAAGACTTCAGAGTTTAGATCCGCAATACTTACAGAAGGTCGCATCGGAATCATGTCCTTCCTTCATGCATTCCGGACAGACCTGCGTTGTAACCCAGTGTGAGGCCTTCTTTCCGCCGGGATGTGCCAGTTCCGCCGACACGATCCCCGTTGGAACGATGATCAGGCTGTACCCCAGAATCATAATAACCGCTGCCAGAAACTTTCCGAGCGGTGTCACCGGCGCGATATCACCATATCCGACGGTCGTCATGGTCACGATTGCCCAGTACATGCTCTGAGGAATCGAAGTAAAGCCACTGTCCTGATCCCCCTCGATCAGATACAGGGCGGTCCCTTCAATCACGACAGCAATCAAGACAGTTGCCAGGAAAACCGTGATCTTAGATCGACTGGCCCAGATCGCTCGCCGCAACTCCGAAGCTTCTGTCAACATGTGGGCCAGTTTGAAAATTCGAAACGCACGTAACAACCGCAGTGCGCGGATCACGCCCAGACTCTGCATTTCCAGCGGCGCGAAGAACATCAGGTAGGTTGGCAGAATCGAGAGCAGGTCGACAATGCCGTAAAAGCTGACGATGTACCGCAGAGGGTGCCGGGCACAGCTGATGCGGGCCGCATACTCGATTGTAAACAGAATCGTGAAAAACCACTCAGCGTAGCCGAATCCCTGATCATAGTGTACTTCCAGAGAAGGAACACTCTCGAGCATGATGACCAGCACGCTTAATAAAATGGCGACCAGTAACACGACATCAAACAGCTTCCCTGCAGGCGTGTCCGCTTCAAAAATGATCTCGTACCAGCGATCGCGCCAGTGTTCCGGTTTGGGTCGGGGAGCAGGTTGAGGCTCATTCATAAGAGGTGATGGTTCGTTTTAACGAGGGATATTCAAGATTACTTCAGCGGGCATCATGACTGAACTGCCTGCAGATTATGAGCGATCAGGTACTTGCAGGTCAACCTGTCTCCTGATCCCTGTCAGTGATCCTGAAGATGCATCATTTCGCAGTGATCGGGCAATCTACTTCTGAAACTGAAACGAGTACAAGTCCGCATCTTTCAATTTGAACCGCAGGCGAACCGACTTTCCGGCCAGCGCACTGAGGTCTGCCCCCTGTTTCCAGGTGACTTTGCGGTCCAGTGTATCGCCGAAGAGTTCGACGGAATCAGCCAGCGCAAAACCTTTAATCGGCTTTCCATCTGCAGTTTGCAGTTCCACCCACATGCTCCCGGCCGCCGAGGTCGCGAAGTTGACTGACAGTGCCTTTCCCGCAAACACAATGGGTTGTGTAATCAATTCCCCTCCCTTAAGAGAGGCGTGCACCGAAGTGAAGCCATCCATTCTTAAAGAATAACGCCTGAGGGCGCCCCCTTTTCCATGCCAGTAATCTTCAGCGGCATAGAGTGACAGTTCATTCGGAGCACCGGGCAGATCGGAAGCAGTTTCGACCAGATGTTCTGCGATAAACTGATGCCCGTACTGCCAGGTTCCCGTCCGCTCAATGCCCGGTCGCAGAAAGGCTTCGTTCCAGCGTTTAAAATGGACACCATCCCGACTGGCCATCAGCAGCCCTTCACTGATCGCGGTGCCATAGCGTTCTACCGAAGAAGCTCTCAATTGACGACGCTCCGGGTCGGGCAGCGCTCGCATCGATTCGGACCAGCCACGCTCAACGTAGCGTGCAGGAAAACCAATACGAATATGTGGGGCCCGCAGGTAAGGCTTCACCTGGTTTGTATACAGTTCTTCCTCTGGTGAATCAGCGTAGACCAGATCAATGCCTTCACTCCAGTTGAGAAAATCATCCGAAGTCGCCGTCTGAATCGCACGGATCCCTTCTGGCTTCCAGGTCTTGGAGTTGGTGACTCCCCCTGTAAAAACACGAAAGTATGTGCGATACGTTTTATGATCCTCATCCCAGAAAGCCAAATTCTGAGAGTCGAAGGCCCCTTTTGTAATCACAGGTTTCTCCTGCATTCGCTTCCAATGAATCCCGTCTGCTGACTGGAAGGCATGCAGCCCTCCTTCATTCTGCAATCCCGCCAGTGCTTTGAAGCGTCCCTCAGGTTTGCATTCCGGGTTTTCATCTTTGAATGGAGCAAAGTTATGTGTTCCCAGGCCTTCCAGAATAATGTTGTTCTGCCTTGAACCCTGAAATTCGACAATCCCCAGTTTCGGACGCGTCCAGTGAATTCCATCTTTACTTTCAGCATAACAGTAATACGGTTTATGACTGCCCGTGCTGATGCGTCCCTGGGACACCTCGATGTGAGTACCGCGGTAATAAAGTCGATAGAGGTCTCCATCCTGAATGATCGTATGATAGCCGGAACTGCTTCCCTCCCAGGGCTGATCGAATCGAAAGACCACTTCGCGGGGTACCGGATGTTGTAATCGAATCTCGGCTTCCCCAGAGAGACGATCGACCAGTGCGTCATCGACAAACAGTTCCCGTCGTGTCCCGATCGACAGCGGTTCTGTTGCGGGCAGCAAGTCAATCCACAACACAGACAGTAAACAGATCAACGCAAAACGGATGACGCATGCAGACATAGTGTAGGCTCCTGGTTGAGTATGAGGGAGCTTTCACAATACCAGAAGCGGATGTGGAATGCATCAGAAACTTCAGATTGTCTGATCCGGCAGTTTCAGGTGCAGCAGAGGATACGGCTTTCCAAAGCCATCCACATGCGAGCGATGGGCGACCTCAAAACCGAGATGCAGATAGAACTCAACGGCTGCAGGATTCTGCTCGTTCACATCGACGAGACAGACAGCCTGTTCTCGGATGGCATGCTCTACCAGCAAACGCCCCAGCCCTTTGCCACACCAGTCCGGATGGACAAACAGCGCTTCCAGTTTGGGAGAATCGACTCCCGAAAATGCAATTACTTCTCCCTCAGAATCGCGCACACCAAACAGCGGCATTCCCTCAAAGCAGGCCTGCCTGACCAACGGCTTGAGAGTCTCGATTTCGTCTTCAGAGAGAAAATGGTGAGTCGCACGAACCGCGGCTTCCCAGACAAACAGCACCCGGTCATGATCAGCGGGCATTAGTGGGGAGACTTGAAACGGTGGAGACATGGTCGAATTAAAACAGGCTCAGAGTGTTGTAGATGAAAAAAAGCCGATCCGCTTCAAGGAAGCGAATCGGCCGATCAGTTTTAATATCAGAGTTTAGAGTACTTTGGTGATACCGGGCATCGGAATCGGGTAGTACCCGTTCTCATCGGGAACCGTTACCGGTTGGCCTTCCCAGGAGAACTCTTTGGGCATCAGGCTGACATTAGATGCCATTGCTTCATCCCAGGTAACAGGTTTACCGCTGTAGGTCGCCAGACGTCCCAGAATCGAAGTCATGGTGGACTTGGCACCGTATTCGGCTTCGTTGTAGGGAGTTCCCTGACGGATGGCAGCGAAGAGGTCATCGTGTTCAACCTGGTAGGGGTTGGTTTTCTTACCACGGTAGCGCCACTTGTAGCCGCCTGTGGTTTCGTATTTTGCACCGCTGATATCGCAGAAACCTTTGGTTCCCTGAGCATGCTCAGTCACGCTGTTCCAGCAGTTGCGGATATGACGGCACTGGCTGTACAACCGGGTTCCGTCTTCGTAAACGAACTCAACAGCGAAGTGGTCATAGATTTCACCGTACTTTTTGTCGGTACGAACCTGACGACCGCCCATCCCGTAAGCCTGAACCGGGAAAGCATCTTTCACCCAGTTACAGACGTCGATGTTGTGGATGTGCTGCTCGTTGATATGGTCACCACAGAGCCAGTTGTAGTAGTACCAGTTACGCATCTGGTAGTCCATTTCGCTCTTGGCTTCTTCACGAGCCAGACGCGGCTCCCAGACCCCGCCACTGTTCCAGTAGCAACGCATGGAAGTAATATCGCCGATCGCACCATCTTTCAGACGATTGATGGTTTCAATGTAATTTGCCTGGTGGTGACGCTGCAGACCAACGCCGACAGCCAGTTTCTTTTCCTTGGCTTTCTCGGCTGCTTCGAGCACCTTGCGAACGCCGGGAACATCGGTGGCAACCGGTTTTTCCATGAAGACGTGCTTGCCTTTTTCGACAGCTGCTTCGAAGTGAATCGGACGGAATCCCGGAGGAGTTGCCAGAATCACAACATCAACGCCACTGTCGAGCAGTTTCTGATAGGCGTCAAATCCGACGAACTTTTTCTCTTCGGCCACGTCGACCTTTTCAGGTTCACCTGAGAACTGCTTCTGCAGGTTGCTGAGGCTCTTGTCCATCCGATCACGGTAGGCATCAGCCATGGCTTCGAGTTTGATGTTACCTTTGGTCGACAAAGCCTGAGATGCAGCCCCTGTTCCACGACCACCACAACCGACCAGACCGACTTTGATTTTATCGTCGCCATTGGCGTAAACATGAGCCGACGATCCCAGAGTAGACAGGATGCTGGTTCCCACAGCGGTGGCTGTGGTTACCTTCAGGAAGTCACGTCGGGAAGAAGATTGATTATTAGATTGAGTCATCAGAGGCCTTTCCTAATCTGCAGGACGATTTGGTCAGTGGTACGTTTCTAAGATACATATGCCTTTCGCCGGACTTTATGTTTGCAGGAATCCGACGAAGGCATCTGTTTTCAATAAACTATCAACAGCTGGCGGGATTTAGCGCCCTTCATCGGCCGGAATGACCGGATCCAGGTTGTATTTCTTGCGTTCTTCAGCCGTAGGCACTTTGAGAGGCCGTACGACACGGAAGCCCACAAAGATGGCATCGGTGTGGTACCAGATACTCTGTGGAATCTGGGGATCCTGAATTTTCCAGTCGGCACTGGAGGCGATCCGGTTCGCACTTCGCAGTGCTTCGGGATCATCATCCCAGGAACCGCCACGCACAACACGCGGATAAAGTTTTTCGGGGGTCGTAGGACTGACGGGGAACTCCACGGTTCCTTTGCCACTCCACTTTTTGTAGGCATCAGGAATGTACTGATCGAGGACCCACTCTGAAACGTTACCGTGCATATCGTACAGACCGAAGGGGTTCGGTTTTTTCTGTCCGACCTTCTGGTAGGTATCGTTACAGTTTGCGTAGTGCCAGGCGTAATCATCCATTTTAGCAGGGTTGTCACCGAATGAGTAAGCCGTCGTGGTACCGGCACGGCACGCGTATTCCCACTCCGCTTCAGTAGGCAGACGATAGTAGTGACCGGTTTTTTCACTCAGCCATTTGCAGTAGGTTTTTGCTGCCAGCTGGGTCATACAGATCGCCGGGTACCCATCGTGCCCCATGTCGAAGGTCATGTCGGTATAAGGCTTGGTCGGACGGGTTACAGCATCTGCTGCTTTTTCTTTGTCATCCGATTTGAGACGCATCAGCTTACGGCGCTGAATATCCAGATTGAAGCTCCAGATATCATATTCGTTCCAGGTCACTTCATGTTTGCCCATCCAGAAAGGCTCAATTTTGACTTTGACCTGAGGACCTTCATCTTCTTCCCGGTTCTTTTCATCGGCAGGGCTGCCCATAACGAATTCACCACCGGGGATCGGCACCATATCAAAACTGACATCGGTGTTGGTAATTTTCTGCGTGTAAGGTTTCATCTCTTTTTCTGTTTTTGCTTCCGAGGGATCGGCAGCGAACGCCACTGAAGACGAGCAACAGAGAATGGCGAGTAATGCAGTTTTGGCTTGCATTATGAGACTGGAACGACATACGCTAAGCATATTAGTTTACTCCGTAACTTTAAGCGGAAATCAGACTTTAGATCTGGATGGAAGATGTCTTACCTATATCACACATGCCTGTTGCTCTCCACATTGTCAGGCAATCAACAGTGCACGGAAAGCGAAATTCTGCATCGGTATGAATTTCAGGAAGTACATATGGGAGTGCAGTGGAGAATCGTATTATATGCAACGGACAAACCAATCGCAAACAATGCCTCTCAAATTGCTTTTCGTCGTGTAAAGGAACTTAACAAAGTCCTCAGCGATTACGATCCCAACAGCGAGTTAAACCTGTTGTGTCAGTTATCCGGGCCGGGAAAGCCAGTCAAAGTCAGTTCTGACCTGTTCCAGGTACTGAAAAGAAGTCAAGCACTTTCCCGTGAGACCGCTGGCGCGTTCGACGTCACCATCAGTCCCGTAGTCCGCCTCTGGCGCAGAGCGCGTCGACGTAAAGAGTTGCCTGACAGTGAACGACTGCAGGCCGCCCGGGATCTGGTCGGTTATGAATTGATGCGACTATCTGAACAGAACCAGACCGTTGAACTCCTCAAGCCGGGCATGCGATTAGATCTCGGGGGAATCGCCAAGGGCTATGCGGCAGACGTCGCGATTCGGGTTTTGAAAGAACACGGAATTGATCGGGTGATGATTGACGCCAGCGGCGATCTGTCACTAGGGGCTCCCCCTCCTGGGAGTTGTGGCTGGAAAATCGGCATCTCTTCGACGGATGCCCCGGAAGCCAAAATTGATCGTTACCTCATGTTGAGAGACTGCGCAGTCGCCACTTCGGGTGATGCGTTTCAGCATGTGGTCATCGATGGCACTCGCTATTCGCATATCGTGAATCCCCATACCGGACTCGGTCTGACCGATCATAGTCGCGTGACTGTGATCGCCCCTGATGGAATCACAGCCGACAGCCTGGCTTCCGCGATCAGCGTTTTGGGACCGGAAAAAGGAATCGCGCTGTTAAGTCAGAAACCGGGCACGGCCTGCCTGATTCTGAGACATGAACAGGATCAGTTAAAGTCATACGAATCTCCCTGTTTCTCCTGCTTTGAAGCATCCCAGACCGAACCCTGAAAGGACATCCATGACACAGAACCTGGTTTACCTGAATGGAGAATATGTTCCCGCGGATCAAGCCAAAATCTCCATCTTTGATGGTGCGATCAGCCTGGGAATGACAGTCACGGAATCGACGCGCACGTTCGGTCATCAGCCGTATCGTCTGCGGGATCATATCGACCGTTTGTACCTCAGTCTCAAGGCAGCGAGGTTCGATGCCGGCATGACACCAGACGAACTCGAAAAATTAACACTCGAAGTCTGGGAAAAGAATAAACCCAATTATGCAGCGGGAACTGATGCCTGGATCATCCATAATATCACACCGGGACAATGGGTGCCCTCCAGCGGTCAGAAGCCCGCTGATTCCTCATCAACGGTAATGATCATCACCCTGCCCCTCGACCTGAGTTACTGGGCCGACTTCTACCAGACAGGCTGCCATGCAGTAACCCCTTTCACCCGCATTCAACCCGCGCAGTCTTTAGATGCCCGCATAAAGAACCGCAGCCGCTTCATCTACACACTGGCTGAATCTGAAGTGAAACTGGTCGATCCTAAAGCACAAAGTCTGCTGCTCGACACCGACGGTTATCTTTCCGAAAACAAAGGGGGGAACTTCTTCCTGGTTTCGAATAATCGCATTCGAACACCCAGTACGATCAACTGTCTGGACGGCATCAGCCGACAGTCCATCTTTACCCTGGGAGAAAAACTGAATATCCCGGTCGAAGAATGTCAGCTGCTGCCTTATGATGTCACGACCGCGGATGAAGCATTTTTCACCAGCACCCCCTATTGCATTATGCCGGCAACCAGATTTAACGGGCTTGAAATTGGTAACGGAAAAGTGGGGCCGATCACAAAACAGTTGATTGCAGCCTGGAGCGATCTGGTGGGCGTCGACATTATTGAGCAGGCTCAGGCCTCCAAAGTCTCTTGAACTGGCAGCAGTCGACTGTCACTCAAGCCAGCAACATCTCAAGAACTTCGCCTTCCACTCCGGTGAGTCGGTAATCCAGCCCCTTGTGTTTGACGATCAGCTTTGTGTGGTCGAAGCCCAGCTGATGGAGAATCGTCGCATGCAGATTATGCAGGTGCACAGGCTGCTCAACCGGATGGAAGCCGAGTTCGTCTGTTTTCCCGATGACCGTTCCAGCCTTCACGCCGCCCCCTGCCATGAGCATCGTAAAGCTGAAGGGATGGTGATCCCGTCCTTCCCGCCCCGGCGATGAACCTCGACGGACTTCGGTCATCGGCGTCCTGCCAAATTCCGCTCCCCAGATCACCAGTGTGTCATCCAGCAGGCCCCGCTGCTTGAGGTCTTTGATCAGAGCCGCACAGGGCTGATCAGTCATCTCGCAGTTCGTCTTCAGATTCTTATCCAGATTGGAATGATCGTCCCAGGTCGAATGATACAGCTGCACAAAGCGGACGCCACGTTCAACCATTCGGCGGGCCAGCAGTGCATTGCTGCCAAACCAGTTGGTCGTTTCGTTTTCAATGCCGTACATATCCAGCGTCGCTTTGGACTCATCACTGAAATCCAGCAGATCCGGTGCAGCCGTCTGCATGCGATACGCCAGTTCGTACGCAGCAATCCGCGATGCAATTTCCGGATCCCCGACCTGATCGAACCGTTGTGCGTTCAGATCCCGAATCGCGTTGATTCGAGCCTGCTGCATGGCCGGTGAAACCCCTTCCGGATTGGAGAGATACAAAATGGCCTCGCCTCGACTGCGGAAGGTCACGCCCCGGTAAGTGGAAGGTAGAATCCCATTGGTCCACAACGAAGAACCGCCGTCTACACCCTTACCCGAATTCGAGAGCAGCACAACATAGCCGGGCAGGTTTTCCGATTCACTCCCCAGCCCATAGGTCACCCAGGAGCCCATACTGGGACGGTCGAACATGGTCGAACCGCTGTTCATCAGCATCTGGGCGGGGTGGTGGTTGCTCACGTCAGTTTGGACAGTCCGAATCATGCACAGATCATCGGCGCATGTTCCCAGGTGTGGCAGGTTATCTGAAAAATCGAGTCCGGCTGCCCCATACTTTTTGAATTTCCGAGGTGACGCCATCACCTGGGCCGTTGTTTTGATCAGAGCATCCTGAATTCCTTTCAGAAAGGACTCAGGCACCGGCTGACCGTGCAGTTTCTGCAACTGTGGTTTCGGATCGAAGAGATCCAGCTGGCTGGGACCGCCTGACATGAAAATGAAAATCACGTTTTTAGCACGAGGCTTGAAATGCGGTTTCTTCACATCGAGGGGATTCACCGCATTCAGCGCAGCGGATTCTGCCAGACCATCGCGGGCCAGCAGGCTGTTGAGCGCCATTCCCCCCAGGCCACAAGCCGTGGACTGCAGAAAGTGTCGTCGTTTCAAATTAAGCCAGGGATCAGGTGAGAGCATTGCTTTCAGTCCCGTGTTATGAATTCATGCAGGTTGAGTAAGACACTCGCCACAAGCGTCCAGGCCACGTCCTGTTTTTCAGCAGGCGTTCTGTCAGCTGGCTGTTGAGCAATCTGCTTCCAATAAAGCTCCTTCAAGCGTTCCCGTTCCCTTTCCAGCGGTTCTCGTGCCAGGCAGAGACGGAACGCATAGTTCATCTGTTGATCGAGGTCCCCCGAACTCTCCCGGGTAACACGTCGTCCCAGATGTTGGGCTGCTTCGTAAAAGACAGGATCGTTCAACAGAGTTAAAGCCTGCAGCGGTGTATTAGACCGATCGCGTCTGGTGCAGGTCTGACTCGGATTGGGAGCATCAAAGATCACTGATTGAGCATAAGGTGAGGTCCTGAGAATCAACGTATAGAGCCCCCTGCGATAGCGATCGTTCCCCGTACTGACATCCCATGTATTAGAACCAAAGGCTTCCATTACGACGCTGTCAGGCTGGGGAGGCCGCACACAGGGTCCCCCCAGCTCTCGAGTCAGCAAACCACTGACCGCGAGTGCCTGATCGCGCACTAGTTCGGCAGAGAGCCTCAGATTCGCCTGATGGCTCAGAAGTCGATTCGCGGGATCTTTTTCCTGCATGTCCGGTCGTGTCTTTGATGACTGTCTATACGTCGCAGAAGTCACGATCAGGCGATGCAGTGCTTTGACGTCCCAGCCACTCTCCTGGAATCGCCGTGCCAGCCGGTCCAGCAGTTGCGGATGCGAAGGACGATCCCCCTGGGTACCGAAGTCATCCGACGATATCACAATTCCTTGACCGAAATATTCCTGCCAGACACGATTCACAGTCACCCGGGCTGTGAGCGGATTTGAGTCCGAAACCAGCCAACGTGCCAGATCAAGTCGATCCGGATTCCCTGAAGGTTGGAGAGTCGGTAAGGAACGGGGGGTCCCTGGTGCCACAGGGATTCCGGGAGAAAGATGGGAACCGCGTAGATGCACAAACGCCTGATTCGGCGTCTGCATTTCATGCATCGCGGGAGCACGCGAAACCGCCGGAAACTCGTTTCGTAAAGCAGTCAGGTTCCGAGCAAGTTCTCCCAGTTTGAGTTCTTTAAAACGGGCACTGTCTACCAGATGTCCACGGGCCAGAAAGTAATCCAGCAGATCGTCACGCTGCCTCTGTGAACGCTCTGAGGGATCCAGCTTGAGGATCTCCAGCCCTTCCTGTTGCCCCTCCCCGGATTTGACGCCCCACACCAGACCCATTACCTCCCAGGCCCGGGCCCAGTGGTGATCTTCGGCAGGGTGCTCAGAGGCATGCAGCATTTTCTGCTCCCACTCTCGCTGCAGTTGTTCCAGCGGTTCGCGGATGGGATCGATGAGTGCCTGTCGTTTCTGTTGATAAAGCGTCTGTTGCGCGACCAGATCCTGGTCCTGTTTCAAGGGAGCATCAATGTTGACTTCATAGGCTGAATTAAAAAAGGCGTAGAGCTGATAAAACTCTTTCTGGCTGATGGGATCATACTTGTGGTTATGGCAGCGGCAGCAGTCCAGCGTGAGCCCGAGCCAGATCGTTCCCACCAGTTTAGTACGATCGACTACTTTATTGACCCGAAATTCTTCCAGGTCGGCGCCTCCCTCACGGTTACTTAAGGTCTGGCGCAGGAAACCAGTACCGGCGTGTGCTTCAGTTGAACTTTCAGGCAACAGATCGCCGGCAATCTGCTCAATCGTAAACTGATCGAAAGGTTTGTTCTGGTTGAGTGATTGGACTACCCAGTCGCGAAACCGCCAGGCATGCGGTCGGACGGCATCGGTCAGATATCCATCACTGTCAGCGTAATGACACAAGTCGAGCCAGGGCCGAGCCCATTTCTCACCGAAATGCGGTGACTGCAGGAGACGATCTACAAGTCGCTCATAAGCATCTGGCCGCTCATCCTTCAAAAATGCGGTTACTTCTTCTGGCGAGGGAGGCAGTCCGGTCAGGTCCAAAGTGACACGACGAATGAGCGTTGTTTTGTCTGCTTCAGCTGAGGGAGTGAACTGTTCTTTTTCCAGGCGATGCAGGATGAAATAATCGATTTCATTTCGACACCAGTCACTCTTTCTGACAGGTGGCAGTTCTGGATTAGAAATAGGCTGAAAAGCCCAATGTGACTTCTGGTGGTTTGGTTCTGATTCATTGTCTAAGACAAGTTTTTCAGTCCAGGGTACTCCCTGTTGAATCCACTCCCGAATCAGAGCAATCTCACGTGCCGATAACCGATCTCCTTCGGGAGGCATGACTATCTTGTCCGGATGAGTCCCGGAGATCATCTGAAACAACAGACTGCGGGTCGGCTGCTGGGGAATAACGGCTTTCCCATAATTTCCGCCAGCCAGAGTGGTCTGCCTGGTTGAGAGGGAAAAGCTGCTTTCGGGTTCTTCTCCCGAATGACATTCCAGACAATGAGTTTTGAATATTGGCCGAATGTCCTTCTCAAATGACATCTGAGTTTCCGCGTACAGAGCTTCTGTCCACAGGTTGCTGTAAAAGTAGAAGAATGTCAAAAGAACGATCCAGTTCACTCGATTCGACCGGATCGGAAATCTCTCACTCATTAAAACTCCTCTCAATAGATTTGAGGAAGGATATTTTGAGTTATTCCAGATTTAACACCACGAGCCAATTACACATCCGATAATTCGAGAACTCAATGTAAGGCTAGATTTGTGCTTTCATAATTAAAAAACGCTGCTGTCGTGTTAGAACAGCAGCGAATTCAGACAAGAATCAACTAATTGAATGACAATGACCAAATTATTGAGCACTTTTTAAATCAAAATCGAAGGATTTATTTGCATCCGAGACATCTGCCTTCAGGGGAGTCTCCTCTCCCTGATATTCTTTCAGTTTAGGATTCGGACCACCATTCATCATCCTATCAACATTGACCTTATACTCACGTGGGGCATTAACAGCCACGGTGTATTTGCCCTGGCTGTCTGTCATTGTCATCGCTGTTCCTACGAGTGCGTCACCATCAGCAGGAAGAAATGATACTTGTGCGTCTGTCAGAGGTTTTCCATCCAGTTTGATCACCCCCGTGATCTCCACAGATTGACTCTCATCTACCATTTCCTGATTTCCACACCCACAGATGACAGAAATCATTATCAACAGAATGCCAGGACTTAGAGACTTTACATTTGCGCTTAACATATTAATCCTATTACATCACAATAATCAACAGGGAATAACTGCTACACACCAGACACATGCCAAGTGTGTAGCAATTGATTTAATTCGACTCAGACAGAATGATCAGGGGACCTCAACCACCTCACCACCACGGGGCGTGCATAATGCCTGCCACTGTCTCCCATCGATATTTTCACTGATGAAACGAACTGCACCGTCCATAAACCCACAGTGCACCCCACCTTCGTGATAGCTCCCTACAGTGCCCCAGTTATGGGTTGAACTGTAAGTTGCTTTCGGATTGTTGGGGGTGGAGTCAGTACGTGTTGAGAAACCAATATTTCCCCAGCCTACAGCGGCATCATACCAACTGCGTCCCATATTGTTTTTGTGTGATGTCGGCAGGATGTAATCCAGACCTTTGGCAAACTCAGAGAATGTGATCGTATTGCTGGTCCCATCAGTCACATTCTGCAATCGCATTTGTGAATCATAGACAGCTCCGGAGGCGTCATCGACAATTCCCCAACGCGAAGCAAAAATTCCATTCGTCGTTGAAGAGCCATGGCGTCCACATAAGCCCCAACCATGATTGGCACTGGCCGTCGGATAGTTATGCTGAGCGTAATTTGCATCGTCTACAACCAAGGCACTGGGGCAGATAAAGACAGTTACCTTCGTTCGCCGGACCTCATGATTGACTGCGTCCTGAGGATCGACATAAAAATTAATGTTGTTGTAAAGAGGCGTCTGGTCCAGATAAGGCAACAACATGGTGTGAATTGTGTGAGCGTAGTTCCCGTTATCTGTTTCACAACAACAGGATGTTGCGTTGTAATGATTCACACCGCGTGGAATAACTCCAGCAGTTGTATCAATGTAGTTGTGCAATGCCAGTCCAAGCTGCTTGAGATTATTCTTACATTGACTGCGACGGGCTGCTTCTCGTGCCTGTTGGACTGCAGGGAGTAACAGAGCGATCAGAATGGCAATGATGGCAATCACCACCAGCAATTCAATCAAAGTGAAACCACTCTTACGCTTAATGAAACGATACATGACGAGCTCCTGATAAAAAGAATCAAAAAAGAAATGACTCCGTCAGAGTATGAGAGCGCTAAGAATTAGCGTTTTTTAATTAAGAGTTCTTTAATATTTGAGATGTATCTAATATTTCATCCATTAAGATGGATTTATGCAACAAGAGTTTTGTAAATTTTATTAATTGTTAGAAAATATTTATTTCCCCTTATATACTGATCATAATCTACATACAGTGACCAGAAACGGACTATCATCGCACGCTGATTTCTGACCGTATAAATTGACTATCTCCTTCATTGATAATTAATCCAGTTCCAGCTTTATTTGCAGAAGAGCAACTCTTGCGGAAACGACTTACTATACTGATCGCTATCTTTTGCCTGTTCTTTTTGATCTGGATATTCTCCTCGAGAAGTTCACAGCCTGATCCAGCTCAGGCAGATGAAATTATTCAGACCGCAGAGCGTCTGCTTGCTGACCAACAGCGGCCGGAAGCCATAGATATGCTTCTGAATCTGCTGGTAGTCGCTCCAGATAATCAAAAAGCCACATTTCTACTGGGCCATTGTTACTATCAGCAGAAAAACTACGAGCAGGCAGCCAATCAGTTTGGAAGTATTTTACCTGAGTCTGAGTATTATCAGCCAGCCTTATTGAATTCTGCAAAAGCATGTCTGAAATCGGCCAGAATGGAGCAGGCAGAGCAAGCACTCAAACAGTTTCTGCACAACGCACCCGCATCCCCATCAGTAATCACTGAATTACAATGGCTTTATTTTAACCAGTTCAGAGTAAGAGAAGCGAAAAGGCTATTGAGTGAAGCATTGCCGCTCTCCGAAAATCCGTATCCTTTACTTTACCATTTATTACAAATCGAATATTTTCCTCCTATCGCCCAGGAATCAATCAGTCTGCTGAAACGCATCAACGATGCAGAACCGGGACAGGCTTCGATCGTACTTGCACTGGGCTACTGCTACTGGAAACTGGGCCAGACTGACCGGGCCCGCGAGTTGATCGAGCAGTCACTGGCTATCAATCCAAGACGACTGGAAACGATTCTCACAGCAGCTGACTTTTACCTGGAAACTGGTGATCTGGAAAAAAGTCAAAAGCTGCTACAACCAGAAAAAGACTATCCAACTGAACTCCAGCAGCAATTACAGCAGGACGACCGCTGGCACTTTCTGAAAAGTCGTCTCCACTTTCAAAACGATGACCTGCACCAGTCGCTGGAAGAAATACAGCTGGCACTCAAGCTTAATCCTTCTGAAATTAAATATCTGCAGCATCGCGGCAGTGTGTATCAAGCTTCCGGAGAATATGAGTCAGCTCAAAAACAGTTTCAACAGACTAAAAAAATGGCACGGAGCTATCAGGAGTTATACAAGTTTGTTGCCAGTGGAGCCCTGGACAAGCCTAGCAAAGAAGATTGCCAGCAGATCGCCGCCCATCTGGAGACGCTGGGCAAAACTCAACAAGCCTTGTTATGGAAAAAAATTGCTGCCTCGATATGAAACTGATTTTGTTCCCTATTGGAAGTGAAATGATTCGCAACACGGTTCTCCTGTTACTGACTCTCCTGACGATTCAAGGCTGCAACAGTCAGCCTTCAGGCAAAACAGAGAGTTCCCAGAACGTAGCTGCCCCGCCTGCCGCTAATGCTCCAGATCAACCTGCGGCTGTCTCAGTTCCGAGCCCGTTTCGCTTCACAGACATCACACCGGCCAGCGGCGTCGACTTTACTTATTATGGAAACCCAAGCCCTCAACATTACATGGTGGAGCAGAATGGAGGGGGTGTTGCCTGCTTTGACTATGATCAGGACGGGCAACTGGATCTGTTCTTTTCCAACGGTTCTCACTTTGATCAACCTGCAGACAAAGCAGGACAGACGAATCAACTGTATCGCGCAACGGGCCAGCCTGGGAAAACCCTGCAATACACGCCCGTAGCCCCCCATGCGGGTGTGAATACCAGTGGATTCGGTATGGGAGCAGCCTGCGGTGACTTTGACAACGATGGCTTTGTCGATCTTTATCTTTGTGCTTATGGGAAAAATACGTTCTGGCAGAATAACGGCGATGGCACTTTCACAGACATTACTGAGCAGACAGACACAGGAGATGCCAAACACTGGGGAACCAGTGCCGCCTTTGGTGACCTGGATGGTGACGGCGATCTCGATCTTTATGTCACAAATTACGTGGAGTACGCAGAGTCAGATCCTCCCTGCTACACCACTTTGAATGGCAGGCGGATCAAAATTTCCTGTGGTCCCATTGGTCGCACCGCAGAGCCAGACGTCCTGTTTCAGAACTCCGGAGATGGCAATTTTGTCGATCGATCCGCGGACGCAGGAATCACAAAACCGGAAGCCGGTAAAGGACTCGCCGTACAGATTGTTGATCTGGACGGTGATGGTCTGCTCGATATTTTTGTCGCCAACGATATGACCGACAATTTCTTTTTCCGAAATCAAGGCGACTTCAAATTTGAGGAAGAAGCGTTGGTCCAGGGAGTTGCCGTGGGGGATAACGGCATGCCGCAATCATCGATGGGCATTGCGTGTGCTGACTACAACCGAAACGGACGTTTCGACCTGTTTGTCACCAACTTCGAGAATTCCCCCAATGATTTTTACGAGCAGATTGATTCCGGTATTTTCCTGACCAGCAATACACGCCTGGGTCTGGATACGAATTCCCGTCCCAAGCTCGCATTTGGAACGATCGCCGCTGATTTCAATCTCGACCAGTGGCCCGATCTGTTCATTGCCAACGGCCACATCTGGGATCTGAATGATGGTCAGACCGAGCATGAGTACGAAATGACACAGCAGATATATCTGAATCAACAGGGGCGGCGATTTTTAGATGTCTCCCGGAAATCAGGCTCCTATTTTCAGGAACAGGTTCTGGGACGCGCTGTGGCTTCTGCGGACCTGGACAATGATGGAGATACAGATCTGGTATGCTTACCGGAGCTAAAACCAGCCACGCTCTTACAGAATGACAGCCCTCACACTGGCAACAGCGTACGCATCAAACTCATTGGAACCAACTCAGCAAGAGAACCTCTCGGGGTGACACTCAAAGCGACTGTCGATGGTGTCGAACAGATCTTCTGTGTGCCGGCAGGGGGCAGCTTTCAGTCCTCCAGCGACTCAAGGGTCATCATTCCCACGGGAGACGCCAAACAGATTAAACGCCTCACCGTCGTCTGGCCCGATGGGAAGTCGGAACACTGGAAACAGATACCAGTTGCGCCACAGGTCACGCTGATCCAGGGAATTCACTAAAAAGGTCCCTGCCTCAACAAAAAACGGCCCCGGTTCTATTTCCAGGGTGAAATAAAACCGAAGGCCGTTGAGTAATTAGAGCTCGTCTTTACTGCAGTCGAACAAAGTCGACTTCAGACGCTGCTACTTCAGATCAAAATTGAACTCGCCTCCTGCATCGCTCACCTGAGCAGTCAGTTTTGAGTCAAGAAAGCTGCTGTACTTGATCGGCAGTGATTCAACCGCACCAAGGTTCGCCGGGGGCTCAGAGCCATCAATCTTGATAGGAGAACCGTCTCCCTTCACGAAGTGATTGATAACCACTTTATAGCTGCCCGGAGGAGCTCCTTCGCCACCTCGGATCTGTTTCAGCTGGTACTTACCGGCTTCATCAGTAAAGCCAACGCATTCCACGCCCTTGGTCTCACCCTGCGGGACGAAAGTAACCGTTGCTGAGACCAGTGGTTTGCCCTTCATAGTCACTGCCCCAGTAACAGGCACAGTGTTCGGTAGCGGCTTTTCTTCAGCACCGCCACCACAGCCCGACAGCCCCACCAGGAGACCGCAAACTGCCAGACATAAGCTGATACGTTGTAACATCGTTTGGAGTTTCCTCTTAAAAACGTCTGAATTGAGAGGCCTGAAAATTCGATTTGAATTATCAGTCGACCTTACCATTCTCCGATGACATTGCCATCAGACATACGTGCCAGATTCTGGCGGGTAGTAGTGTCGATGTTCTCACTGATAAAGTGAACCGAACCATCTGCCAGCAGGAAGTGAGCACCACCAGTGTGCAAACTTCCGGAGTACGCCCAGCTACCCAGTTTTCCACGGGGCTGTTCTGGAGGTGAGGCAGACGAGTAATAGAAGCGGTTGATCGGGTAAGAAACCAGATTCAGACCGACCATTACGTGTCCACGGTATCCCCAGGCGTTGGTTCCGCCGTTGTAAACAGTACGGGTAGTTTCACCCATCATCAGGGTGTTACTCGTCCCGTCTTTGACGTCATCCATCCGGCACTTACTGTTGTCGCCGAACATGCAGCGGCTGGTTGGTGCAGTCAGAGTCCAGTTTTCGCAGGAGTTGTAAGGGGTAATGGTAATGAAATCATAGTTGGTCTTCGCGCCCCCGGTTCCGGTATTCGTAGCAGAAATACCATAGCTGCCGGTAGCGGAAGGAATGAAGTAAGATCCGTCATCGGAAGGGCACAGGAAGACTGTGACCAGTGTTTTGACCACAGCGGCATTTCCGTTAGTCACCGGGTCATCTCCTGCGGAAAGAGTGCCCGGACCAGTAGAAATACTGGAGTGTGTCGTAGCAGAACCGCTGGAGTTGTACATGTTGTATAAGGGAGCCTGATCTAAATAAGGCAGCAACATGGTCAGACCGCTGGCCATGAGCCGGGGAGTCGTGCAACGTCCGATATGCGCCGGAGGCAGAACCGAAAATGTTTCATGGTAGTTGTGGAGTGCCAGTCCAAGCTGCTTCAAGTTGTTTTTACACTGGGATCTTCTGGCTGCCTCACGGGCCTGCTGTACAGCAGGTAACAAAAGGGCAATCAGAATTGCGATAATGGCGATTACCACCAGCAATTCGATCAAGGTAAAACCCCGTTTTGGCCTTTGCATCTTAGACATTTAAAGAACTCCTGAAAAAATTTAAATCAGAACTGAAATGAACTCACCCCTGTCTTTGTCTGCCTACTGAACCTGCAGGGTATGCTGTTTTTTCAGGCTCAACTGGTTGATTGATCAAGGATTTGTTAACGACGCTTTACTCATGCAAAATCAGTGCCAGAGCATGCTGCTGACGAAAAGAACACTCAGATCGTGCGATCGTCAGGCGTATGGTCCGACTCGAGAAATGCTGCCAGAATCAGGAAGAGAGATGACAACTCAATGAATGGTGTCGTATGATGCAGCTAAACCGTTCTTTCAGGCTTTGTCATCTGCCAGGGAAAATCAAATCATTGTTAACAATTGAATAAGTAAACACAGCTCATGAAAAAGAAGATCGCGCTCCTCTGCTGGTTACTAAGTTTTTTTTCAGAAAATTTCCTGTTCGCTCAACAGGCCGAAGCGCAAACCGATTTATTGATTGTCGGTGGAACGGAATCAGGATGGGCGGCAGCCATCCAGGCGGCACGACTCGGGGTGGAATCGATTACCCTCGTGCTGGATGGAGACTGGCTTGGCGGACAGTACACAGAACAGGCGCTCGCCTGTGTCGACGAAAACAAAGGGCCGGGTAAAGTCGGCTGGGGCGTTGACTGGCATCCGATGAAACGCTCCTTCCACCGCAGTGGCCTGTTTAAGGAACTGATGGATCGGATCGAAGCTTTCAATACACAAAAATACGGATCGCCCATGCCGGGACGCCCGTTCCATGGACCCTCCACATTTCGCCCCGCCGAAGCCGAAGCCATCTTTCGTGAACTGCTCCAACCCTACATCCAGAGTGGCCAGATTCGACTGATTACCCGCCATTATCCCGTCAAAGCAGACATTGACCGGCGAGGAACTCATTCCCGGCTGACGGGCCTCTGGTTTGCACCAGTCGGGACAGAAACACCTGACCTGCACGTGAGGGCCAGGATGACGATTGACGCTTCTGACTGGGGAGAAGCAATCCAGGTTGCCGGTGCCGCATTCGAAATTGGAGCCGACCCGCAATCACGGTACGGAGAACCGAGTGCTCCCCTGGATCTGAAGGATTACCCACCCAATGAAATGAATCCGATCACCTGGGCCATGATCTTAGAAGAATCGGACGGCGACACCCCAATTCCCAAGCCGGAACGCTACGATGATCGCTGTTTCGTAAGAACATCCAAACTGAGTTTCGCTGAAATGAAGTACTTGGAATGGGACCGCCCCCTTAAAAAAATGGGCTCTATCCCCCACTGGCCGCCCGCCGGACAGGCTTCCCCCCGCCAGCTCTCTGTCTTCACGGTCCGACGAATCGTGGACGGTTATACCAGCAAAGATCATAAAACCAGCATTCTCCTGAATTACATGCTGGGCCAGGACTACCCCCTCGAACGACTTCCACACCACGTCTGCGAAGCTCTGGAAGCAACCGAACCAGGGGCTTCCATGAAGAACATTGTGTTGATGAACCGTCGCCAGAGAGAGATTATTTTTGATGACGCGAAACGGCATTCGCTCTGCCTGCTGTATCATCTGCAGAATTTCGTGCACGATCGAGCTGACGACCAGACCAACAGTTTCCGGCACTTCCACTTGAGCGACGAGTTCGGTACACCCGACCAGTTGCCCCCCAAACCTTATATTCGCGAATCACTGCGTCTGAAAGCCATGTACATGATGCGTGAGCAGGATGGCCGTAATATGGACGGCCCGACCAAGAAATTCGCTCGCGAACGGTTCTCCCGTGTCATGTATCCTGATGGACTGTTCGCCTGGCAGTTCCATTACGACTTCCACCGTACCGGACGTACCTACTTGAAATCCGAGGGTAACCGCGGCCCTTGGATCGACTATGAGAAACCGGGCCGGAACACGAGCCTGGTCAGCGATCGCAGCCTGTTTCCCCTGCGGAGTCTAGTTCCTGTGGAAATGGAAGGCTTGCTCGGCGCACAGAAAAATGTTGGCTACAGCAGTATCGTGAGTGCCGCGATTCGTTTGCACGACCAGTGCATCGCCATTGGTCAGGCAGCAGGTGCGACTGCTGCTGTCTCTTTGAAAGAGCAGGTCCAGCCACGCGAAATCCCCTACAATCGCCAACAGCTGGAACAGGTGCGGCATGCACTTTGTGGGGAATCAGAGACCGGTCTGGCAGTTTTAATCTGGCCGTTCCGCGATCTGGCTCCGGCACATCCGGCTTTTGTGGCCGTCAATCGACTCGCTGCCCGCGGGGCTCTCCCGCTCAAGGTCCGTGAAGTCGACTTCCGACCAGACCAACCCGCAACTCCCGAGTGGCGCACGGCCACGCTCGAGCTCACAATGAAAGCACTGCAGGACCCCGACCTGGTTCTGTCTCTTCCAGACAACCTTTCGCGAGGAGAATTCTGCCAAAAACTCTGGTCTGCCATTCAAGGAGTTCCCATCCGTCCCTATCAACGGCTTACACCAGACGACGCCGATGGGGACGGTATCGCGGATGCCGATGATCCCTCCCTTTTCACTCCGGGCGAACCACTGCAATGGATGCCTGAAAAACTGACCGCCGACCAGGATGGCCAGCCGGAAAAAAACATTTCAAACCGGGCTCGTAAATTTAACTTCGCTGGCAGCAAGACTCCTGCCATCTCCGGATTTGAAGCCGATCATGGGTTGCCTTTCAAGGAGTCCCGGGGTTTTGGTTGGCAACAGGATCTGAGCAGGAATGTGCGCGAACGAAAGCAGGTTCCGGAAGCCTATCGAGACACCTTCATTTTCACGCGAAGTCATGCCACCTGGGAATGCGTACTTCCTCGAGGCAGTTATCGAGTTACTGTTTGTGTCGGAGATGCCGGCCACGAACAGGTCGGGCAATGGGTGACAGTAGAAGGCAACACGCTGATCGAGGACCAGGCCACAGTCAGTGGCGCATTTCATGAGCAGAGCACAACTGTCGATGTTTCCGATGGCCGACTGACAATCGAAATCGGAAAGTCTGGCTCTACCACAAACACCTGCCTGAACTGGATTGTGCTCGAACCAGCCCCCTGAAAGACGCTTATCAGAAGAGCCACTCTGATCAGTTGCCAACCCATTCAGACAGAAATATCAGATTTTGAGAGCCATAATTTGTCCGAAATTGTCTGCTGCGACAGAGAATCGTATTGAACACATCAGAGACAGACGATATATTAAATAAGATTAAATATTTATGAAATTCTAACTGCAGGTTCGCTCGCGCTTCGCAACCCCGATATGGGAAGTGGAATTGATAATGAAGTTCAATCTACATTCGCGCACACATTCACAGCATGCATTTACCGCTTTTAACCCGCTGGTACCGGAAGGTCTGGTTGTTCAAAGTCGGCGGAATATGCTCAAAGCCTCGCTGGCAGGCCTGGCAGGTCTGACTGTACCGAACTTGTTGCGTGCTTCTGATTCTCTGCTCTCAGAAGGCAAATCTTCACTCCCTAAGAAGAGTATCATCCTGCTCTGGATGACGGGCGGGCCCAGCCACATTGATACTTGGGATCCCAAACCGGATCGTCCGATTCAGAACCGGGGACCGTTTGGTGTCACTCAAACCAATGTCCCAGGTATCACGATTACCGATCGGCTCCCTAAACAGGCAGCGATGATGGATCGCTTCACGCTGATCCGCTCCGTCGATCCCAAGATGAGCAGCCATCAACCCAACCAGGTCATGCAAACCGCCAATCTGCTGGCAACGCCTCGTACAAATCGCAAAGGGGACAAATACCCGGCGATGGCTTCCATCGTCGCCAAGCATCATGGCTCAAATCATCCCGGAATGCCCCCCTACGTCGCCTTCATGAAACACGATTCTCATATAGCATGGGGAGGCTATCTCGGCAAACAATATGATCCCTTTATCGCCAACGATGCCGCCGACCTGCCCGTATACGACATGGTGGGTAAAGACACCGGCGGAATGAGTGGCGGCAAAATGTTTCAGTTCGCTCCCGGCCTGTCCTTTGAGCGTATGAAAAGTCGACGCGATCTGATGCTGCAGTTCGACAACCTGCGCAGCGATATCGATCAGGCGGGATCCATGAACGCCATCGACAGTTACAGTCAACGTGCCTACAACATGGTCCTCGGAAAACGGGTGCAACAGGCATTTGATCTGTCGCAAGAGTCAGCCGAAACACGTGACCGTTATGGAAAACACCTGTGGTGCCAGCAGGCGTTGCTCGCACGACGGCTGGTGGAAGCCGGCAGTTCGTTCGTCACCCTCGACCTGAGCTATCACACCGCTTCCGGAACCTGGGATAACCACGGTGACAACATTCCTCCGTATGGGGGCATTAAGAACGGCCTGGGGCCACTGCTCCCCCTGTTCGACCATCTGTTAACCACCCTTGTTCTCGATCTCGAAGAGCGAGGCCGACTGGATGATACCCTGGTGATTGCCATGGGCGAGTTCGGGCGATCGCCCATGTCGGGAACTCAGGGCAGCACCGATGGGCGCAACCACTGGCCGGTCGTCATGTCCATGTGCATGGCAGGCGGAGGTCTGAATCATGGTCAGGTGATCGGAGCCAGCGAAAATGATGGCAGCAACATCAAGCATCGGCCCGTTCGTCCGGGCGATCTGGCAGCCACCATTTACCGCTACATGGGCGTCCCCCTGGATACGCACTATGTCGATGACAAAGGACGCCCGATCCCCGTGATCGAGAATGGTGCTCCGATTCACGAATTGTTCTGATTCGCGTGTTTCGGAGCTTACTTCGGTTTAACCGTGAGTCGCTGATTTTCTGAAAAACCGCCTGAACGGACATCAGTTCCCCGTTTGCATTTCGAGTGACATGCGATAATCTGCATGCTGCAGACAGAGTCCAGCCCCGCTGTGCTCCTGCTAAGTAACCTCACTTGAACAGACAATTCACACTGCGTTCTTTCAGAAACCGTTTTGTGCTCATGACCAATACAGCCCTCGCGACAGATCTTCCCACATCAGATCAAATCATTCACAACACCAGACTTCGCTGGTGTATCTATATTCTGCTCCTGACAGTCACAGCAGGCCAGAATCTGGCTGCAATCATGAACAGCGTTCCTCTGCAGAGTGCGAATGACCGTTCTCGCTGGTGCACCGTCTGGTCACTGGTCGAAGAAGGCACCTATCAGATCGATACGATTAACGATCGTTCCGGCTGGTCCAGTATCGACAAGGTCCGTCACCAGGATCATTTTTATTCATCCAAGCCGCCCCTGTTTCCTACGATGGTAGCGGGCCTGTATTGGCTGATCAAAACAGTCACCGGGCTGAACCTGAATCAGAATCTCTATGATGTAGCCCACCTGATTTTAATAATCGTGAATCTGATTCCGATGCTCATTGCGCTGGCACTTATCTGTCGCATGGTCGAAAAGTATGCCCAGACCGATTTCACACGTTTCTTTGTTGTCATCGCCTCCTGCTTCGCCACATTACTGACTCCGTTTCTGTTGACTTTGAACAATCATTCCATCGCCGCCAGTTGCGCTGTCTTTACGCTCTATCCCCTGATGAGAATCATCCTCGACGGAGACCAGAAGAAACGCTACTTTGCCCTTGCCGGTTTCTTTGCCATGTTTACCTGCTGCAATGAACTGCCGGCGGCCCTGTTTGGTCTGGTCACTTTCGGTCTGCTGTTCAAAGCGAATCCACGACTGACGCTGCTGGTATTTTCTCCCGCAGCCCTGATTCCACTGATCGGTTTTTTCGTCACCAACTTCGCAGCTACCGGCGGCTGGAAGCCCTTCTATATGTATTACGGAACCGAGAAATATCTCTACGAACATAAAGGCATCCCCAGCTACTGGAACAACCCACAGGGTCTGGACCAGAATCTCGATTCCCCGCTGGTCTATTTCTTTCATTGCACGCTGGGACATCATGGAATCTTTTCGCTGTCGCCCATTTACCTCTTAACACTCTTCTCATGGGTGCGCATCAGACAGGCTGCCCAACATAGCCTGCGTCCCCTGCTCTGGATCAGTCTTGGTTTGACGGTCATCGTTTTTGGTTTCTATATGACTCGAACCGGCAACTACAACTATGGTGGAAACAGTGCCGCTCTTCGCTGGATGCTCTGGCTCACTCCCTTCTGGTTGATCAGCATGATCCCACTACTCGATCAGTTGGCGAACAGACGCTGGTTACAGTGTGTGGGTGTCCTTTGTCTGCTGCTTTCGGTCTTCTCCGCACATCATCCGCTGCATAACCCCTGGCGCGCCCCCTGGATTTTCTCCTGGTTCAAAGAGTCTGGCTGGATTCAATATGAACAGCGTCCCACACCATTCAAACGCCCCCATTCCAGTTGGCTGGCATCGATTCCGGAATCAACTCCGGATGTACCGGAACCGTTTGTCGAATTCACCGGCCCCGCCAACGACGGACGATTAATCCGTTTCAGAATCAGCGTCGTTAAGTCCGAAGAACAACAGAGCAAAGCACCGAACCTGCGCACAATTCAGGTTACTCGTCATCTAGGAAGCGACCTGGTTCAGTCCAGTCGCTACACCATCGATGTCGCTGAGTTTAATGCTGGAAAATGGCCGGAAGAATTTCTCCAATGGCCCAATGAAAATGTCTCGGACGCAGAGAAGTATGCCGCCTATCGTTTCTTCTATGGCATGCCACGTCGTCGGGCATATAACCCCGGCAAGATCAGACACGTGTTTACACCACTCCGCGAAGACGCCTATCGCTGTCAACTGGCAGCGTCGCAAGTCGCGGTTACCATCGCCGCTGATACGCAAGCAGAAAAAAAACTGCGCTACCGCACGGATCTCTGGCTGACTGACCAGATTCCATTTGGAGTCGCGCAGTTCGAAACTTCGGTCTATGATAGCTCCAAAGGACAGTTGCTCAGCCGCCAGACACTGATCGTCACCAGTGCCAGCGGACAGTCAGCAGAATCTACCGAGTAAGTTCAATCAACCTACTTTTTCGGTGCTCCGGGACCAGTAATCGGCTGCACCCAGGCACGCTCCACCTCTCCCACCTCTGATGGATTGGGATGCAGCTTTGACGAATGCACAACTGCCCGCACATAAATCTCATTTCCATCAAAATCATAGCTGGCGGAAGTCCCCTTCACCGATTTCAACGATTCACCAATCTTCTTGCTGTAGCGTTTGGTGGCATGCATTTCCTGGCCCTTGCTGTCCAGCACGGGAATCCCTCGTTTAGGATAGCCTTCCCGCGTCCCGATGAATTCGATCGTGTATTCGACACCCTCCTCGGGATCCACTTCCACCTGCATTCCTTTGCCAGAATGCCGGACTGATTTCAATTTCACGCCGGAAGATGCATAGAACTTCCCGGCCTCCAGTGCCTTCACCAGAGCTTCCGGCTCCAGAGTTTCGGAAAGTACGACGACCCAACCCCGCCCCGGTTCACTGGCGCGACTGGGAATCTTGTGATAGTTATGTCCGTCATCGGTCCCCAGACCGTACATCATGGGCAGGTCCAGTTCAGCCAGCCGCTTCGTGAGAATAATATCCCAGATTCGCTCAGTGCTGGCATGAGATTCATCCCCTGAGTCATTCACACCGGGATGACCGTTATAGACTTCAAAGAAATTGTCGCCGATCACCTTCATCAGTTCTTCTGCGGTGACCCCATAATGAAAATTAGGATGGTTCAGGTGAATCATCATCGTCTTCCCCGAACGCTCCCGCTGGGCCAGTAGTGCGTTGGTATTGTTCTGCATCACCTCATACACACTCTGTCCTCCGCGTGGCGTTAACAGGGAATGCACATTGGTCGCATTCATATGCACGGGCATGTTCTTGTAACGGTCCGTTACCTCTTCGCTCAAAATCAGCAGGAATTTCCCGGGCTCTCCCAGTTTTTCCGATACCTCTTCGAAAGTCCGCATCCGAACTTCGATCTGCCCTTCTTTATTTTTCCGCTCTTCAATCCAGTCGGGAAAACGTTTCTTCAATTCTTCGTACGCGTGCAGTTTGCCTTTGTTTTTTTCAGGAACGGTCCACCGTTCACTGGTTGAGAGCACGTTATGATCTGTGAATGACAGGAAGTCGTACCCATGTGACTTATACCAGTCAGCAATCATTTCCAGGTAATCATCGCCATCGCTCCATAATGAATGCGTATGTAGATTACCTTTGTACCATTTCTGCTGCTCAGTCTCTTCCAGCACGACCGGGTCAGCTGCGAGAGTCATCGAGCTCAATCCGGTCAGGCACAGCGTAATTAAAGAAAAGCAAACCACGGCCTGCCGGGCTCGTGAAGAATAAGCGAAAAGATTCAGAAGTTTCATGTAGCTGACTCCAAAGCAAAAAATCACGAAATGATTGAGATAACTAATTCAGAAACCAGGTGGTGCTTTACTGACGAGATCCGCCTGCAATTCCTGATTTTTGTAAACATCGGGCTGTGCAACAGGCTTTAAGACAAAATCCGCGTTCAGGATATTACGTAACGCAACAGGAGATGCCCCCCAGCGAATTATCACCTGCTTCTCACCAGGTTCATCCGCATGAGTGCGATCAGGAATCTGAAGATCCTGGGGCAACACCGCCCCCTGTATCTGCTTGAGTTCGATATCACCCCACAGATAGAACACCAGAAATTTCAGTTCCAGAGGCACCTGGTCACTCTTGCTGACCAGAAAACAGTCTCCCACATTTTCAGTCAATCGCAGTTGATTCTCAAACTGCAGCAGCCGTTCGCCAGCCGGGTGAGGTTTAGGAATGGAAAAGACACCATAGACCACATGCAAAACAGACAAAGCCAGCACCAGCGCGACTTCGACAATCCTGTGGGCATGCTCTTTCTTAAATCGATGACTGTACCAGAGCACCATCACCAGTGATAAACCCAGAATGATCAACTGCCTCAGAAAACGCGAGCTGATCAATGGACTGAGCGTATCCGTATTAGAAGCATTGATGAAAATCACCGCCAAGACTCCGAGGGTAAATACCGCCAGCACAGTCGGATAGCCTACTCGTCGTAGAGCGATCTGCTGGAATTCCCAGGCAACGACCGCCATCATGGGAATGATGAAGAACAGCTTCCACATGGCCCGGGTACTGGTATTCATCTGCGGCAGGTATTGCACGCCCCACCAGAATAAGGCACCACACAATGCCCAGATGACGACCAGACGCAACCAGGCGATCTCCTGCAGATTTCCTCCCTGCGGATTCAATACTCGTTTGATACCGTGAAACAGGCCGAAGATGGCAAACCCCAACAGGAAGCCCATGGAAGAAATGACGTCCCTGGCCAGGTATGATGGATAAAATTCCGCCTTCCAGTAAAAGCTGATCGTGGGCTGACCGGTGCCTGCGAACCAGTTGGACCAGAAGCCTTCAATCTGAGAAGCTGCCATCAGTTCCCACCAGCCCCCGACGGCAAAACCCGTGAAGGCCAGAACCAGAAGTGATTTCCAGACTCTCAATACCTGCTTCACCCCTGGCAGCTTCTGTTGATCTGCCAGGGAACGACCGCGGGGCAGATACAGGGGGTTGATAATAAACACCCCGAGCATTAGTAACACTCCCAGTGCCAGAACTCCTCCCGACAACAGACAGAGCCCCAACGATATCCCTCCGCACATGAGTTTGTACGAGACAACACCCGATTCAGACTGCAAATGTGTAATGAAGCCCCAGATCGTCAGCAGGGCAAACAGAATGGGGAACGCAGGCGCTTCTATCAGTTGAATCTGCTTGAGCACCACCGGATGGAATGCAAGTAAGAAGCAATAGACCAGCGCATACCGCGGATTACAGACTTTACGAGTCAGTCGATATGCGACATACAACATCGCTGCTGTCGAGAAGTAGGAAAACAGAACCAGCGATGAAGACCAGTGCCCGATGATCGACAACAAACCGGAGAAGATCCAGCCGACCAGGGGGGGCTGAGATATCAGTGCATTGCCACTGTCGCCCAGCAGATGCGTCTTCCCAAGGCACTGTAATCCGAACCAGGCAGAGAGTTCATCAATCCGGTAGGAATGAAAGGCCAGTAACCCCGGTCCCAGCGCCAGCAACGCCACCAGGGGCGACATTACGGAAGCACGACGCATCACGGGAAATAAATCATGAGCAGGTTCTGCAGATCGCTGCAAAAGCTCCTGATCACTGATGATTACCAAAGTTGTTTCCTTCTCAGAATCTCGAACCTGACTTGGCAGGGCAACTGTGATTTCTAAACCCAAAGATCCCCTGACTGATTGATACTCCCTGATTGTACATTACAACAAAACACAGGAACACCTCACTGTCAGAAAAGCCTGGAACGTCGGGTGATCACATGTACGCAACCGGAGCGTGGGGGAGATCTCCCTCCTGACCAGGTCCTTTCGTACCTGTTTTCCTGATTCTAATCCTGATTCCTGACCAGCTTTACGGAACCCTTGCATTCCTCATCTTTTTCCTGATTGGGGAAAAATCAATCAGCCGAACAGTCAAAGAGTGCATGAACTGATTGCACCCATTTCTAACCTCAGGATGAGAAGCATGTATAAGGATAAGGTGAAATTTTTAAGATCCTTAAAGTATTGGTCTCCCATGTCGCAACACATCAGCATTGACCGCGCCCATCAGCTGAATGAGCTGATCAGCCATGCCATATCGCAAACCAGTCTGGCTTCTCGTCAGAATGTGCAATATCGAGTCGAACAGGAACAGGTCTACTTGACCGGGATTGTCAGCAGCTATTATGAGAAACAGCTGGCTCAGGAGTCAGTCAGCCGCATCCAGGGGGTCAGACAGGTCCACAACAGCCTCAATGTGGAACCAGCCTCCCGAGCGGCTCTCAGCGTGGATATCCCCTGAATCCAGCCCCGAGCAATCATGCTAACATGTTCAATTGCAACATTTTGAGCAAAAAACGGGACAATACATCAGGTTACGTCCCCTGACCGTTGTCAAATCCGGGCTGATCTTGTTAGAATCCTCGTTCCTTCGGCTGTCGGCCCTGGGAAGTCAATCATTTTGCGCATAGTAAGGGGCCGAACCCCTTCCAGAGATAAACGGTCAATACTACATCAAAAGGGACATGGGAAGACAATGTCTTTACGCAGAGAACAGTTAGAACGTCAGTTACAGAATGCAGAAGCCGCTATTTCAGACTACGCTAAAGTCCTGGATGAGCAGAACATTCCTGCAGAAGCGCGTAAGAAACACCCCAAATGGCGGCAGATCAACGCTCAGAAAACTCAGGTTCAAAACCGTATCAAATCCCTGAAGAAGATCGAAGACCGGGAAGCTGCGATCAAAGCAGGCGCTTCCGCAGAAGCTGCAGACGAATAAGCTGCCCCGCTTCGAAGTGAATCAAAATATCTGAGTCGCCTCATTACGAGTGCAACTCAACCGGAGAGGTGGCAGAGTGGCCGATTGTGCAGCACTGGAAATGCTGTGTCCCGGAAACGGGACCGGGGGTTCGAATCCCCCTCTCTCCGCTTATTTGATTGCCGTTGAGTTATAACCCTATAACTCAGCGGCATTTGCTTTTTCTGGACCGCTCCAGAGCTTCCCATTTGTGGCACTTTTTGTGGCGTTTTGTGGCAAGGGGGTTCTCTGAAAGGTTCTGTTGATGAAGCAATCATCAAAACAAAATCGGAAGACATCGTTCCGTATCAGCAAAGTCCGCGGCGATCTGCGCAGTAAAATCTGGTATCTCACCTACCAGGAAAACGGCAAACGTTTACGTCCCCGGATAGGTCCTGACAAAGACCATGCGCGTCAGATGGCAGCCCAGATTAATTCTCAATTGGAGTCACACACGTATTCCGTTTTCAATTTTGAACCGGTGCAGATCGATGAATTGCAAACCAGATGGCTCAACCATCACGAACAGGTTCTGCGTTCTTCTTTGCAAACCATCCGGCGGTATCGAGCGGCAACAACACATCTAATCAACTTCGTCAGCGAGAAAGGTGTCGCGTCGAAAACCTCTCAGTTTCAGGCCAGACATGCTGAGGAGTTTGTGCATCACCTGCGGACGATCAAAGTTGCTCCGAATGGACACGAGAATTCTCAAAAACGTCCACTGCTCGACAAAGGCATCAAATACATTTTGCAATGCTGTCGAAGCATGTTTGGTTATGCGATAAAACGACGACATCTTTCTCCGTATGCTGAAAACCCATTCGCCTGTCTGGATCTGGACTGTATCCCAATCGAAAATGCCAAAACGGTTTCCATCTTCGGTCCCGATCAGGAAAAGGCGTTTCTGGAAGCCTGTGACGACTGGCAGTTCCTATCTTTCTCACGCTTATGCTGACGGGACTCCGGCCAGGAGAGCTCACGCACTTGCTGTTACCAGATGATCTCGATCTAAAAACAGGAATGCTCTTCGTCAGAAACAAACCTCATTTAGGCTGGCAGGTCAAAACACGAAACGAACGTGAAATCCCATTGATTGATGAACAGAGAGACGTTCTGAAAATCACAGTTGGTGATCGACTCACGGGGCCAGTCTTCTTGCAACGACGTTATTTATCAGCCTCCGCACGGCCTGAATTAAATGGCCAAACTGAAAAGCAACTCGAAGACTTACTTCAGCGACGGGTAGCTCGTGAAGAGACTGATCTCGGTAAGACCATCAATAGAAGTCGGTGGATGAAACTCTCACGAGCGATCTGTCGCGATTGTGGTGCATTAAAAACCGATCGAATACGAACGGAATTCATCAAGTTGACCAGGCAAATTGACCTACCGCAACTCACCGCTCCCAAATCGCTCCGGCACCTCTTTGCCACGTGCTTACAGGATGGGAACGTAGATCCGTTGATACGTAGTGAATTGATGGGACATTCTACTTCCGCGACGAATGGAGCAAGCTATGGTTTAGGGATGACTGCCACTTAGACTCACTCTCGACCTGAATCAAAACGAAAGCAATTGAAAGATGCTTTAGCATTTCGTCCAGCTAGTTTTTTAGCCAAGACCAGAGGCAAGCTTATGTGATGATTTTGTATTTTACTTGTTAGACCCGAAGTTACATTCATCCTTTGACTTCTTCTGATCTCGTACCGCTTTACTGATTAGGAGCACGTTGCCAGGTGGCCGAACTAAATTTAAAGGACTTGCTGGGGATAAGACAGATATTTACTTAAATTCTATAGTGCATCTGCGTCAAGTAGCTTACGGACAATCTATTCGAGGGCGATCTCGGTTACTCGTTCATTCTTCAAAAGTTCTCCTCATCGAAAGGATATTAGGGACTCTGATAATAATTGGACCAGTTGAAGTTGAACAAAATAGGAAGTTGAAAAATACATTCCACAAACTTTGGAACGAAAACAGGTTACTACAAATATCGTCTTTTAAAGAATTACCGAGAGAATTTTTTTTGAGAATCAATTTCTGTAAAGTTTAGTACATATGAATAAGGAATTATGAACTAAACCGCTTCGCGGTAGGCTTGGGATCGGCAACTGTGATTGATCCCTCCGCTGAGGGCTCGTCCCCCCGGACCGTAAAGCACACGTAGGTACCCCGGTCCGTCTGTACGGCCTGTTCCGAATATTCCGATTTGCGCTTCCGCCATTTGTGAGGCATAGTTTCAGTACCTTCCCGGTCTCTGAAATCTCTGTTTCACGAAAGGTCCAGTGATGACTCCACTGCGGCAGCGCATGATCGAGGACATGGAACTGCGGAACCTGTCCCCGAAAACGATCAAGCTTTACGTCAACAACGTGTCCCGCTTTGCCCGGCACTTCGGTAAAAGCCCGGAAGTCCTGTGACCGGAGGCGATCCGGACTTACCTGCTGTATCTGGTCCAAGACCGGCAAGTCGCCTGGGGAACCTACAAGCAGGCGCTGGCCGCACTGCGGTTCCTGTATCGAACCACTCTTCACCGCGGCGATATCGTGCAGGACGTTCGCTGCCCCCGGCCCGAGCGGCATTTACCCGAGGTGCTGAGTTTTGACGAGGTGCGCCGCTTCTTTCAGGCAGTGCACTCGCTTAAGCACCGCACCATCCTGATGACGGCTTACGCTGCAGGGCTGCGGATTTCCGAAGCCGGCCTGGACAAAGCCGCACGCCGCACATGCTCCGTCACAGTTTCGCTACCCATCTGCTCGAAGCCGGCACGGAACTGCGAGTCATCCAGGAACTCCTGGGGCACGCGAGTCAGCGGACTACTGCGATCTACACGCACGTTTCCACCCACTTTATCGGCCGCACCCGCAGTCCCCTGGATCTGCTCCATGAGCAGGACCAGCCAGCCCCCCCCAGGAGGACTCATGACGCGCCCCCGGTGGGAACTCGCTGACGTCGTGCGGCAGTACGGCGCGGAATACCAGAAGCGATATACTACGTCCGTTGCCCAGAGCCGCGTCATGCGGGCGCTACAGAACTGCCGAACTGCAGTCCTGGGAGGGCATGTGGAAACGTGCCGCTCCTCTGCACATCGACAGATCAATTACAACTCCTGCCGCAATCGCCACTGCCCCAAGTGCCAGGGTTCCGCCTGTGCGCAGTGGATGCAGCGGCGGGCAACCGAACTATTGCCCGTGCCCTACTTCCACGTGGTGTTCACGCTGCCGAACCTGCTGGTGGATCTGACGCTTGCCAACCCGCGGCTGATGTAAGGGATGCTGTTTCGCGCGGCCAGCCAGACGCTGCTGGAAGTCGCCGCCGATCCAAGGCACCTGGGGGCGGAGATCGGGTTCCTGGCCGTGCTGCACCCCTGGGGCCAGACCCTGATGCCGCATCCTCATCGGCATTGCGTAGTCCCTTCCGGCGGACTGGCGCCCGACCGCACACGCTGGGTCGCAGGCCGGGCCGATTTCTTCCTGCCCGCACGCGTACTCAGCCGGCTGTTTCGCGGCAAGTTTTTGGACCTGCTCAGGCAGGCGTTTGCCGCAGGGAAACTGAAATTCCCCGGACAGCTGGCTTCCGCCGCCGCCCCCCACGAATTCAAACGTCTGCTCAACTGGTCCGTGTGGACCGAATGGGTTGTGTATGCCCGGCCGCCTTACGGCGGCCCCGAGTCGGTCCTCAAATACCTGGCACACTACACGCACCGCGTGGCGATCTCGAACAACCGGTTGTTGAACGTTGCAGACGGCCAGGTCACGTTCCGCTATAAAGACTACGCCCAAGACAGTCGGAAGCGGACGATGACGCTCGCCGCCACGGAGTTTCTCCACCGGTTACTGCAGCATGTGCTTCCGGACGGGCTGATGCGGATTCGGCATTATGGCTTTCTGGCCAACCGCTTCCGGGCAGAGAAGATCGCGCTGTGCCGCGGACTGCTGGAAGGGGCGGGACCTCTGAGCGAAAAACGTCCCCGGGCAACGTCTCCGGTTCCCGGGGAGTCGTCTGCCATCTATCCCTCCTGCGGACAGGCCGCGCTCGACAAGTCGCAGGAATTACCCTCCCGCCGGGAGCGACTTCCTGCTCCATGTATGGTTCGTGCCTCGTTGTCGGCCTCCGAACTCTGGGAGGTCTGTGACACCTCATGAACTCTCAGGCAGAGAATCAATTCGTTGTTTCGATCTCTTTTCGTAGAGTGTTCCGGTCGGGGTCTGCGCCGGTGACGGCACCCGTCTTCGGGAGTCCCCGCACAACCGTTCTGGCAATTACAACCCGCCACAGCGGCCTGCCTCGACACTTGAACGAACGATCCCGTCAGAGAATTATGCTTGCAATGAAAGAGAAAACAGATCGCTGTTTTCACCCTGCGGGCATTCAATTCCCATAGTCGAAAAAGCCCCTGCGGTTCAGTCCAATAGATCATATGCCGCGTGTTGGCTCTGAGTTTAGTTGCTTGAATTACCTTGTCTTGACAGGTTCCTACGACAGATGTCATTCCCGGAGCAAGTCGGGGATTTTACGACAAACAAGATTAGCCGTGTTATTACCAAGTTCGTTTTTGACTACGAGGCTTGTTTGCGATAGCCCAAGACTGGCTGATAAAGTTAGTGATTGTCAACTGGTACTACATTGCCGGATTCTATCGTTAGTTGTTAGAACTGAGGTCCGACATCTTCAAGGAAACCATTATGCCTACTAAAAAACAGATTCAACCCGACGAAAAAGTGCCGCTCAAACTGACCACCGCCGAGCGGAAGCTGATTTTGGGTGACCTGGCGTGCGTCGACCAGGATTACGAGCAAATCATTCAGGAAACTCCTGTCGGCAAACCAATAATGATGACCCTCGACGCCCTGAACGACTTCGGTAACTACTTCGCTGCCGAGTTTAACCACTGCGACGACGAGAAGCAGCAAAAGAAACTCAGTAACATTTTAAACAAGATTCAGCATTTGCTTGACACTTACACGGATGAAGAGTCTCCACAGATTTTGAAGATTGAGGACGCATACAGGGAAAAAGTGATCTCAGATCAGGTTGTGGAGATCGTAGATTTTGTCGGTGCGACGTTCGTGGCCGCCGAAAAACTTCGCATTAAAACAAAGCCGCTTGATAACTTCTGGTTGGAACCTGACCAGCGAGATATGCTACTCCTGGTACCCGGTTTGTCAAAACGTATCAAGAACAAACTGGTGAAGGAAAAGCCCCTCACCGTAGTGGAGGTTGCCAAAATGACATTATCTCTGGCAGAGGATCTGCCGAATGGTGAGATACAGAATCAGATTGCACTGCTGCTGATGGCCAGTCATCTGATGGATCGGCTTGAAGAGGGAATCATGGCGAGAGCCGAACAACTGGAGATTATGGAGGCACAGTCCAGGCCGCAGGCAAACCCGGATCTCCTCTATCAGTTCAAGGTCACGCTGCTCGGACTCGAACCCCAGATCTGGAGGCGAATTCAGGTTCAGGACTGCACTCTCGATAAACTACACGAACACATCCAGACTGCTATGGGCTGGGACAATATGCACCTGCACCAGTTCGAGATTAACGGCGAACGATACGGGGACCCAGATCTCCTGGACGATGGTTTCGGTGATTTTGTTTGCTTCGACTCAACAGCCACAACACTCTGTCAAATCCTCCCCAAGACTAAAAAACGGTTTTCCTTCAAATACGATTATGACTTTGGAGATGGCTGGGAACATGAAATCTTTTTTGAGGGGCAGCCTCCGCTGGAAAAGAACAGGAAGTACCCACTCTGTCTGGAAGGAGAACAAGCCTGCCCTCCCGAAGACATTGGCGGAGTCTGGGGTTATGCGGAATATCTGGAGGCTCTGGATGACCCCCAACATGAGCGGCATGAAGAGTTCAAGGACTGGATTGGTCCGTTTGATCCTCACAAATTCGATCCCAAACAAGCGACCAGGAAAATGAAAAAGGGATTACCGGACTGGAGAGAAATGTGAGTTTACACTCAAGTACCTATCGTTAATACCGCTATACCCGCCATCGGTCACGTGGTCCTCGACTTATTTCTTAACCGGACCAAATGGGGTTGAGTATGCCTGACCACAGTTCAATAGTCTTAAGTCGGCGCTGAAATAACTAACACGCGGTCATTCAATCTTCATAGTCGAAAACGCTCCTGCGGTTCGGTCCAACAGATCATAGCCGCATCTTGAAAACCCACGGTAATCACTCTAACTGAACCCTAACATGCTGCAGATGATCTGATTTCTTGACTACAGATTATTGAACATTTTTGGCATTTTGAGCAGGGCCGATATATACTCGCTGATCTGGTGTGTAAGGCTCCAAGCGATATTCAAATCCTTTTTGAACCATCAGTTCCTTTAAAACAGCGAATTCTTCAAATGAATCGGGAGAGACAAATACGGCAATATAGTGCTGGCTAGGCTCGAAGTCAGACAGTCGTCTTTCAAGCGATTCCTGGACGGCGTTGTCGTCTTTCGAGATCTTAAAACCGGCCGAGGAAACAGGTTCAATGTATGCCCCTTGGGGGCCTGTTTTCTCAACCACTTCATTTGTGTTGGGAACATACGTGCCTTCTCCCATCTTTCGTGCGTAAGAAGAGAAATACCCCTCGCGTAGAAAAAACACCATTTCAGTTTTGCTGGTTCTTCTTAATTTTGGTAGCTTAGCAGCCTGGGTTCGCGTTTCCACCTCCGTCCGAAGTCTGCTTAGCAGCGAGTTATATTCCTCTTTCGCCTGGGCGAGTGCATCGGCACTTTGTTTTGACTCTGCAGCTACTTTGTTAATTAAGGTCTGATCTTTGCTGATATTGGCGAGCGCCTGATCTTTGCTCTCTTGTAACCGGGTTAAATCTGCATTGAGCTGTGTCCATTTTCGAACGATCATTTTTGTATCAGAATCGACAAACTGGCTTTCAATGCTCTGCTGTTGATCAATCGCATTTTTGAGCTTCTGGATTCGCTCCTGCGATTTTTGTAACTCGATCTGCATTTCCACTAGCTCAGCCTGTGCCGGCTCGTCGGGTGGAGAGACCAGAGCAGCGTCGCTGGACATGTTGATCAGAATGACAACCAAAATTGAAATAAACAGCACACCCCCAAACGTATTGCAAATCGTATCTAGTAGTAATTCGAGGCTACTGCCCTCACTGGTACATCGCGTTCGACTCATTCTAAGCCACTCCCTGCACCTGTTTGAGGATCGATAGCTTTTTGGTCCGCGGAGAGTAAATCAAAACCTACGTCATAATTCTTTTCTTTAAGGTGAGGCAGTATGGAATGGAACTGCTCTATGCCATCAGGTTTGATTAACAAAACAAAATATTGTGTTGCTGGATTTCTGCCTGTCAGCCAGTCCTTGAATTGGGACACATTTGAAAACTGAGATGGTACCTGAGATTTTCCCATTTCAGCCACACTGATTTTGTTTGCAGCGAGTTCGACAAGCCAAGGCGTTTTAGACGTCCCTTCAGCAGGGTTAAAAATAATACGGTTCTCCTGCTTCATCTTCTCCAGTCGTTCTTTCAAATCCTGGACTTGTCGTTGGATTACTTCCGTTTTATTTTGCTCTGCTCTAATTTGTTCCTGCTGTTCGAGCGCCTTGTTTCTTTCAACTTCAGTTTCCATTTGATCTTGAGCAATACTCGTATTTTCCTTTTGCATGACTTCTGTGAGCTCAGTCAGTTCGTTGATTTGTGTTTGCAATCGAGTAGGGGAAAATCGAGTAAGATCTTCCAACTGAGACTTTCCCGCATTGAATTGTTTTTCCAAATCTTCGACTTCCCCGACAGCATTTTTCAGCTGAGAAATAATCTCACTTGTTCTTTCTCTCGGAGACATTTCCTGGCGTTCCATCATTTCCAGTGACAGAATCAATGTAATCAGAATCATGATGCCAGTAACCGACATGATGATGTCTTGAAAAACAAAAAGCGAAAATGCTGATCTATTTTTACCACGTCGAGACATTGCAGATCTCTAAAATTTGATAAACTGAGTGAAACGGATAGCTATGTTTGTAATCAAGAAAATATCCGGGGATGTGATGACGCAAACAGCACAATCAACTCCACATGCTATCAGGACGTTTAACGAGATAATTTATCGATCTGCATGGCAGGCTCTCCTGTACTGAGGGTTCCTGAAAACTGTCTGTTTTTCCCATCCTCAATGATCCTGACAGTAAACCTGGTTGGATCGGGGGATCCGTGTTGACTGTAATGATGGACAAAGACACGATAGATTCCTTTCTGCATACCTTGGGGAGGCCAGAAAATGTTTTCGACCGGACGAGTTGATTCGCCTCTGACATTCATGTCAACATCCAGCTCGCCCCCATCAGCAGATCGCCTGTGGTCGAATGAAATCCGTTCACCAGAGGGGCATAACACATGCAAATCCAGATCATTTCTGTTATTCCAAATCAGAGAGATCTGAACTTCACCGGTTTTCCCACCCTCGCGTTCAACTCGCTTATTGATTTCCTCGTTATTTCCTGAGACATCCTCATCACGGGGGCTGGCTGTCACCAGTCGACTGGCGGTGAGCAGGTCGGATGCAGGTGGTTCTTTGTCGGTCCTTCCATTTCTCATTTCATTAGGTTTCGACTCCTGGGACACTTCCTGTGATACTTCCTCTGGCGATTCAGCTATCGGCGTCGGGGCTACCACACTGTCCCCGCTCTTTTTCGATTCTGCAGATGACGACAAAGTATCACCGGTTCCTGTCTTTCCCTCCGTGCTTTGCCCCCCTTCAGTTCTCGCTCCCTGGCTTTGTGAGGATGTTGAGCCGGCAACTGTCTCCGGCTGGGCTGGGGCTTTCCATAAAAAGAGTATCAGCAGAAATAAAAACAGCAGCAGACTTCCCCCCACCAGTACGCCGAGAATGACTTTCTTATGACTTTGGTTGCGATGCGCAGTCCTCAGAGGAGGAAGATTTGTATTGTTCGGAGTTTCATCAATGAAATCAACGATTTCAGGACTGATGTCTGATTCCTCTTTGACGGCGTTCGGTTTAACTAAAGAGGCAAGCTCAATTCTGGAACGCGTCAATCGTTCTTTTGAAAACAATTCACGAACAGACTCTGCTCGGACCCAGCCGCTGTGATGCTCGTTTTTGACCAGCGAGCCCGGGGGGATCTTTCCCTTGTTTTTCAGGTAGATCAGTTCATCCAATGAATAAGGACCATATTCTGTTTCATCGGATTTAAAGTACCAGCCGGTCATGTCGCTCAATTGTCATTCTGAGTTTCAAAGGGCATGATGCGAAGTTTATTGACAATGTTCGTAATACAGTATTCAGAACAGGAGTCGAGAAACTCTTCCTCTGATTTTTTCAGGAAGGTGAGTATCAACTGAATGAAAAGGGCTGCGATCAATGCCTGTAAAGTCGTCTCGAAAGCAGTCGCCAGTCCTCCCGTTACCCCTTGTAGTGATGTTTTGATCTGACTTAGTTCTTCGCTGTTCTGAAGAACTTTTCCGAATCCGCCAATTGCTTGAGATAATCCGAGTACCGTTCCAATAAATCCTAAAACCGGAATCGCCCAGATAAAACCGCTCAAAAGAGCGTAACTGGTTTCCATTGAAGATTCATCGTGTACCGCCTGCGAACGCAGAATTTCGTCGACGTCAGTAACTCGTCCCAGGTTTCTCAAATTAGAGAGAGCGATTATGATCCGATTGAATAGTACAAAATGCCTGGGGTCATCAACACATTCATAAATATTATCAATCACTGTATCCACTGTGGTTGATGACAACACAAAACTCGTATCCGAGGGAACGACAATATAAGCCAGACTTTTCTTTTGATAGGAGAGCTTCCGGTACTTAATAAACAAAATCGATAGTGACCAGAATGAAAAAAAACAGATCAGGTACGGAATGAAACCGCGCCTGGTAAACATATCTGCGAAAAACGTTCCTTCCAGAGGAATGAGCAGCGCGTAGAAAACGACTGTCAGAATTACTCCCAACAGAATAGAGAGCAACGTATTGACACGTGTATATCTTCCTCCTTTGAAAGCGAAACGCTGTTCTATATCCTGACGTGACCAGGAAAGGGGAACTTCAGTGGTAATAGCCAACAATCCTCCCGGAATATTTTTATGTAAAGCTTAAGTTGTTGAATTGATGGAGCAGACAATGATAGAACTACGAACTCGCCGCGATGACGCCGATTAGCATTAGCACGAATAGAATAATAATCACGATCAAACAAACGAAAATAACTCCATATCCCAGCATCAGTCCTGCGATAGCCATACCACGACCGCTGAGTCCTCCTTCCGCCTGTTTAATCTGTTTGAGAGCGACATGACCAAAAATGACTGCCAGGATACTCCCTAACAAAAACAATACATTGAAACCGACCAGTCCCAGAACCAGACTGGCGACGGCCATGGGGGCTGTTCTCGTAAATTCAGAATGCCGGGGATTATTCACCTCGACAGTATCTACCACTGGAATAATTTCAGATTTAGGCATTGAAAATAAACCAGGAATTTCACTGCCTAATTCCCATTCATTCATTCCTTCCTGACATACATAATCGTTCGGTTTCAGGGCACCGGATGAGGCCAATGACTGAAGCTTTGAAAATGAAACTGGTCCCTGACTTTCTGAATCTTGTGAATAATACCAGTTTTTCTGATCGGTATCTGCTGCTTCTACTAGCTCATATGAATCACTCTTACGGGGAGATTCTGTCAACTCGTCTTCTGCCTCAAATTCTAAGACTGTTTCTGTTTCCTGCTTCTTACGGACTTTGGGCTGCACTGAAGCTGGAAACAAGTCAGGACGTGAAGAGGCGCGAATCCAGTTGATACCATCTTCGGATATTTCATTGTGCCGTCCAAAACGACCACGATTCGCTTGAACCCTGATCTGCTCAGCAGTGAGTGGCCCTTTTACATTTCCACGAATTCGTATGAAAAATTGATCTGACAAAGTATTCTGTCCTCATATTTTAATTTGGTCAGTCGGATTTCAACTGACGTGTCTTCTAGTCTGACTTCTCCGCATCTTTTACATAAAACACAGGACGGCCTTCCTGTAAAGCAGATGAAGGTCCTGAAAGGGTGACCTTACCTTTATGAACTTCTCCAACCTTTACGATTTGAACTGTTTCAGACTTAGGGTAGATGGCAAATAAATTCTTGTTTTCCGACTCATCAGGTACCGTTTTTGTTTTACAGACCCACTTTTCCTCTGCTTTATCTTCAATCATCCAGCCATACCATTCATATTGGTTTGCGAGAACAGGATTCTTCCATTTCGCTTTATAAGCTTCTAATGATTTGAGAGCGGTTTTCGGGTGTTCCATTCTGTCCAGAACTCGTATTGCTTTTTTTCTGGCGAGATTGCTGTGGATGTTTTCTGGATCGATCCAATTCACGGTGAAATCAAGATTGGAATTCGCTATCAGATTCATGTGGGAAGTAAATTCCTGCTTGATAAACAAGCTGCCCTGGGATGCCACTTTTAAGATACTCTCGATCAACTGAAGTTTGAGAACCGGTTCCATCTCGGTATTATCAAACAGCAATACCAGGATCTCGATGAAAGTCGTCTCCCATCCTTTTCGATCAAGTTCGGACATCAGATCCTGTGCTGACGAGCTGAATACTGCCTGTGGCGCAGCATAATTAACTTTTTCACTTTGGGGGGGATATTCGATATTTTCTTTTTCAATACGTTCGACACCACCAATTTTGACTAAGTCGAACCCTTCCAGATAATTAACCACAAGCACCGAGCCACTTGATCTGGGTGGTTCCTTGCAATAGTACCTTTTGCCATCGATTGTTCTGATCATCAGCAGGTTGGCAACAGTTTCATTGTTGAAAACATTATTTAACTGATTTTGTAACTTCTCGCCGCTTTCAGAAATGCGATTATTTACGGAGTGCAGCATGTCGACCAATGGTTGAATGCTTTCTGCAGTTGGAAAGCTTTTATATTCTTCCTGTGCTTTTCTGGCTTCGCTTTCCCAGACCTTTGATTCATCTGCGGAGAGTGTCCCGAAATCAGTTCGTGTGCTGCGATCGATAAACTGATTCCAGGCATTGACCCCAACCCAGACTGAAAACTCGTCCTCGAGGACCTGCTGAAGGGCTTTCCCGCGAGCCGTTTGCCGAGCATGAGAATACTTCTCCAAGGCTGACTTGTACCTGTTGCGATCTCCGATCGCATCTGTAATCTGCGACAGAGCCCGGTTCTCCCGCTGTTTTTCCAGCGTGGTAGTAACCATGGAATTCAGGGAGTTGATCAACGGAGGTACCAGGACCGCGTATTCCGCACTCACACGGGGGCGGTCATTGAGCTCGTTTGCCTGTTTTAAAAGATTTTGCAGTTGAGTGAGATTTTCCTGGTCAGCATCAGCCATGCTTGATTTTAAATTGTCTAAATCTGCCCTGAAGCGACTATCTACCTCTTCCTGCATTCCGGACTGTTTTTCATTCACCTTACGCGTCAATTCAAGAATCTGACCATACTCTGCATCGGTGATGGCGACTTCTTTCGCTTCTTCCAGGCGTTTCAGGGCGGCGGGCATATTCTCCCAACTGGCGTTCAGGACACCCCGGGCGCGAGCGTCATCAAGGATATTTTGAAATTTAACTTGCCGGCCGCTCTCTGCTTCAATCGCAAGCTTCATCTCTGCCTTGAGTTTCCTGATATCAGGACTCTCCGCAACTCTCTGATTCTCTGATTCCAGTTGTTCGAAGTAATTGGATACTTCTTTGAAATTTCCCTTCTCCCTGGCAGACTCAATCAATTCGGTGGCAGCAGCCACTGATGTGGCCAGTTCTTTGTTGTGGATCTGTCTGACGATCAGGTAGGATATCCCGGCGCCGATCAATAAGACTCCCATGGCAACACAGGAAATGATTAACCGCCCTTTCCGCCGAGCTGCGAGTTCCTGGTATTCGAGGCGTTCTGAAAGTCGCCGATGTAGTACGTCCGGAAGCGCTCGATCATTTTTGACAGCCTGATAATAAAGTCGTTCCAGTTCTTCTTTGGGGAGCTCAGAATCTAAAGCCTGTTCCAGCTGCGAAAGTGCTGTCTGATAGTCTCGCTCCTCTTGCTCCTGCTGATCTTCCCGATCCAGCCATTCCAGAGCTGGCCCTGCCAGTTCCCATAACTGGTCGTCGTCTGAGAGATTGGCAATCGGAACCAGAGCATTCCAGCGCTGACGCAAACTGCGCGCGGTCTGAAGATTAAAATCGCTGAAAGCCGTCGTCAGGCCTTCTTCGATTGCTGTCATTTCTTTGCGTGCCTCTTTGGCGCGCAGCTGCGCATGGGCGGCGGATACCTTTGAAATCAGTTTTTTCGGAGGTCTTTCCAGCCAGTTGGGATCGAGCAGTTCCTGTTCCAGCTGAGCCAGCTGTTTTGAGTCCAATTGTTTTACTGCCGTATTCGCTTCATCTTTAAGCTGATTCTGACGCGCGCGTTCGAAAACGTGCAGATCGTCTTCCCAGATCGGGTTGGTCTGGTCAGCCTCTGCCAGCCGGCGCAGAATCCCAATGCGGGTTTTTAAGGGACTGCGTGCCAGGGCATGTAATCGATTTAAACGCATCAGACCATTTAACGGCTGCTCTTCTGAATACGCCTCGTTAAGATCAGCTGCGATATCAAGTTGTAATTCCGGAGGAGCCGGCAGATCGAATTGGGAGATATAATCGACCCAGACCTCACGCCCGGGGAAATCCAGAATCGCGACGATATCCAGCAGATTCGGGACGATTTCACACTTTCCCAGCGCCTCAGTCCGTAATCCCTGGTGTAGAAGGTTTTCACATTCCCGCAGCCGTGCATTGGTCTCTTCAACCGCGCTGACGAATCGTCCCTCTAGGGACTCCAGTTCTTCCTGTTCCGCATCAATGTCAGAAGACAGGATCGACTGGATCTCTTCAATAATACTTTGCTGCTCTCTCATTACTTTAAGTCCCTGACGGAATCTTTATATCGACTCAGGTGTTGTAACTAGTTCCTTCCGAAACCCAGACCCTGGTCGGCTGGGTGTCAAAAGCATTCGTCAATAATAGAAGCTAATGCTGATGACTACTGGGGCTGGTTGTGACTATTACAACCTTCTTGTCTTTGATTCTTATAAAGAGCTCGTAATCGATCGTAACCTGCCGCTCGAGTTGGTCGAAGAGCTCCAGTACTTTGTTGCATAGCAATTCGTTATTAGAGAAAAATGAAATTTTATCCTGAAGCCTCATTTTGGTCATATTCATATTAGTTAGTATGCTCGCTTGATTTTTCAGAAACTCCTCGCCTGCCTGAATCGAGGGGATTTTATAATGCTTGAGTAAATATTGAACTCTTTGATTTTGTTGTGCATTACCTTTAGGAAGGTTTGGGTCGGCTTTAATATTTTTGAGATTCTCCTTAATAGCCTTCACTATATTTTCTTGCTCAATAATTTTCTTTTCATGATTTGACAAATCAGACTTTGTCTTATTGATTAAACTTTTGCATTCTTTTTTCAGGTTATTATTGATATCCGGAATAGATGTTTTTGCATTCCAAGGAATTTTTTCCATTCCCTTAAGTTTTTTTCCAATAGCTTCTGCCTCAATAGTTATTCCACTTTCTACACTTCTCTCCAATCTTTTAAAGCTAATAATTAGGTCAAGGAGCTTTTCTGTATCGTCTTCACTTATAGGGTTGAAAATACTGATCCTGTATTCGCTATTATGTTTAATAGTATTTTGCGTAGGAATTTTGAATTTGCTGAACCCTTTCAAGCGTTCTTTTGAAAGACCCTTAGCAAATAAATCGAGCTGTATATTACCTATAGGAGGGAGTGGACCAGCTTCCGACGGAAATTGGACTTCTGTTAATTTTCGGGGAGAGGCAAAACTGAGTTGGATCGGTTTTGTTATGACTGGTTTAGAGAGTTGGCAATATACTGTTTCACTATCAACTGTGATTTTCAATAGGCAATATTTCAGGCTGTACCCTAATTCTGGAGGTTTTTCATCCCAACCGAACGTTAATGAATTTTCAACTAACTGAAATTTACCCACAACGCTTTCACCAAATCCATTCTTGATCTTTTTAATTACAGCCCATTGATTTGGTTTATCCGAAACTGGTTTCACTAAAAAATGGCTACCATTTCCAAGTACGATCTCACTCCCCAGAATTGAAAGCTCACACTTTTTTACATCTTCTACATATATTTTTGTCAGTTCACTTTGATTGTTAGCACCGATGTTTTTTGCAAGTGACGGCAAAGGAAGCACCCCGTGGTGTTTTATACGAACATCATCCAGCGGTCTTTTCTTTGGTGGTGTTTTTTTCTTCTTTGGCTTTGGTTCAGGCGTCATCTTGGTCTGAGTAACCGAAACAAGCTCTTCGGGATCTTCATTCGGTGTCAATGGTGGGGCAGACTTCTGAGCCTGCTTCACTCTGGCTTGCTGAATCTTCTCAAGATCTTCTTTATTCTTCTTCCTTGGTGGTGGCGTTTGTGTTTTGGCAACTTTTTTTGAGACATTGTTCTGCCCCGGCATCATCAGGTAGCCAATCCCCGCACTTAAAAGTAGGAGCAGTATGACTGCCGCCCCCATGAGTAGTTTCCGGCTGTTTTTCTTTGGTTTGCGGAAATGTTTCTCCAACGGGGGAGGGCCGGGAGTTCTCCGCGTTTTCTCAAGGGGAGGAGGCACCGGTGGAGTCGACTCGGGGATATCGGGAAACTCTGCAGTCGAATCATGTTGTACAGCTTCTTGAGGTGGAATCAGTGGTGCTTCACGAAATGAGACGACCGGTTCTATCTTCTGCTGTTGAGGAAGATGCCCTGTCCTTGCGGCTTCGACCAGTGGTCCTTCCGGAGCGGTTCCCAGATCAGCACAGAGGTCAATTAAATGCATCCGCGGATTACGCCTGGCAGCGTCTGCTTCGGGAGTACCATCCAGCACAAAACGCCACTGACAATCCACGCCCGCGGGCAGCTTTGTAAAATAGGTGCTGAAGGTGACATCCCAGCGTTTCTTTTCCGGCAACAGCTGTAAGGCTTCGGCCACCAGAGCCAGCATGCTGCTGCCGGCTTCGACGGGAAAGATAATTGTCTGTGTCTGATTTTTGCCTTCTAAAGCGGATTGTGCCAGCACACCTGCCCAGCCCGCATCGCACCAGCGCGACCAGCTGGTACACTGGGTTAGCGGAGGATGGTCGCTGCTTAAATGGTGGCAGTTCATCTCAGTATAACGAGTCTGAGAGTCCCATTCTTCGACACAGAACCCAGGCTTCTGCAACTGGTAAGCAGGGCCTGCGGGGGGACGTTCAGAACGCGTCAAAGCCACATGGTGGGCCAGCTTGTTGGTACGCCCTGTATAGTCCTGGCCAGCATCGCAGATACGGGATAAAACGGAATACTCCTGACCGCCGACCGTGACCTTCAGGTGGGAGTAGTTAACCGGATTCAGATGCGAGTTTTCGTCATGTACCGCAAATGCGTGGCGGTAGCCGCTCAGGGATTCCAGGCGTTCGGCCAGATTCCGGGCCATTCCCTGGGTGGCGATCACGGTACAGAAACCACGGCTGCCAGGCTTCAAGCCTTGAGGGGCGGAGGTGTAGACGATCTCCTGACTCATGTTAGCGAATCCCTGAATAAACGCGGCTATGAAGGTGAGGAAGAGTGGTCCTTATCGGACGTCTTTTGCATGGTTGACGACGATACTTTCTTTTTTTGTTCCCCATTTTTAACCGTGGCTATCAGGCCAGGTACAGAGCGGTGGAGGGCATAGAGCATGGGAATTTCAATCCACATCGATTTGATATCCCTGGGACGAATACCCAAATAGCCTGATTCTTCAATCAGTTCTGGAGCTTGTCCTTGAGCGCTTGCCGGAATGTAGATTACATCTGACGAAAAGCCTTCTACAGCAGAGACCATTTCTGGAGCATACTTTGATACAATTTCTCGTACCTGCCTTGAAATATTGCGCAACTGCTTTAGATTCAGCCCCTGATAAGCAGACTGCGTGGCACTGGTTACCCACTCTTCCTTCAAAGGCTTCCCACTGGCCAATGAGCACCAGGCATCATATTTTGTGACCACAACTACCAGGGGACGATCATCCTTTTCATGCGCCGGCAACCCCTTATAGTTTCGGATCCGGTTTGCCGCTTCCTGGAAGATCAGGTCCTGACGATTACTCCAGACATTCTTCAAAATCTGTGGATCCTGGCTTTGATCTTTACAGGCATTTCGGAACTTGGGGTGCTGTGTCGGATCAAACAAAAAGAGAAGAACTCGCGATACCGCCAGATGCTGAACCGGTCTGTTTGCATTTTCATTTCCCGGAAGAAAATGTTCGCCCGCATTGTCATACAGGCATAAGGCACGTGCGAGTCGTCTGCTGTGGGCACCATACTGGTGTCCCGCTTCTGGCTGGATGGGAAATACAAATGGTTTCGGATATTGCACAGTTCTCCCAGATCCATAATTGACTGTCTCGTATAATTCCCCGCCTTCCAGTTCGGTTTTTCGGAGCGCAACTAATTTATCGTCGTCAGAATTGAGAAACAGTTCTTCTTCATAATTGATTAAAAGCTGGTTAGCTTCAGGATCTGCATCACCAAAACTAAGGCCGAACTGACTGCTCAATATCGATCGGAGTTTCCAGGTCATGGCTGCCAGAAAATATGATTTCCCTGAACCGGGGGCACCCAGAATTGAAATAAAGAATGGTTCCATTTCCAGTAGTTGTCGGGGGATCAGCAGGTGACATTGGGGGCAGGCGAGCTTACTGCACGGGACCCCCTTAATATCCAGGGCCTTCCCCTGGACATTAAAACGGGTGGGGAGAAACCGCTGTTGAGCATCACTGCCCAGAAGGGGATCGCCTGTCAGATCTGAATGGGCCGCCACCCAGAGTATCTCTTCAGGGGGGAATTCACTCCAACAGTGGGGACAGATGACTTGTTTTAGCAATGTTTGAGCTGTTTTTTGCCCACGACCCGTCGACACAAATTTTCCCCCTCTGAACGATCACTCAAAGGAAACTTCCCCCCGACCATTGATATAGAAATCGTAATAATTAACGTAAATCTACCAGGATAAATCTGGCTACGGGGTGAAACAAAAGTCTCCAGTGACATATATACTAACATGCATGTCCATCAGAAACGAGAGTTTTGATTTGATTTTCTGGGGATGTGTTGCGTATTGATCATTCCAGGTAGAATTACCTGATTTTTGTGCAAATCAGAACAATTAAGTCCTTTCTCAGCTGACAGGAAAGAACTAAAAAAGAATCACCGGAGCGAGCCTACTATCTGTGGATGTTCCATTTTTTGATCTTCTTGATCTAGTTTCTTTTATCAAACTCATTTATCCAATACTCAATGGCCTTGGGATCATCAGCATCAGAGGGATTAGAAAATCGAGATTTTGTGTGTTGCTTTCGGGTAATTCGTTCAAGGTTCCAGATTACAAGGGCTCTTGATAAATAATCGCCTACTTTCAATTGTTGGCTCCCATATTGCAAAATCTTCTCGAAATAAATGTCGCGTTTGATATTTTGCAAAACCGATTCTGCTTGAACAGTTCCACCTTCATCAAAGGTGTCTTTTTTTAACCGTGTCGTGTCTCCGCGAATCAAGTCCAATAAATTCTCTGCGGTTTGAAGGCGGCTCCAGGCATCCTCTAATTCTTGGGGTAGCTCTGGTTTCTCTTTTTTTTCCGCTTGCTCCTTCTCTGCATGATAGGCCTTCAGCTGATCCTCATACTCTGTTCTCAATTCGGAAATTCTGGGAATTGATTCTTCTGGTGTCAGCCGTCTATTCACCGCCTGCCAGACCTGTTCTTCCAATTTTTCCTGAGCCGCTTGATCACTCTCGGGTAGGCTGACCAGTTGCCAGTTCAGCACGTCTATAAACTCAGGCCATGATTCTGCCAGTTCTTGATCATTATCTGATTGCATCAGTGCCTGGACCACAGGGTCTACCTCGCCTAGCAGTCCCAGCCCCAGGGCAAGTTGGGCTTTTTGCTGCCCCTGAGCCTGATCCAATTTTTTCAGCATAATCCGTTTCAGGTTGCGATAGTATTTTTCAGATCTCGGATCAGAGGATGCTGCATTTTCTGAAGACAGGGCTGAAATGATTTCCCGCGAGAAAATTAAATTGCTCTTTGCCTGTTTCACTGCGGCTTCATATTTTCTGTCTTTCGACAAGAACTTGTTGTTTGAACTGAGAATAATATTACCCTTTTTCTTGAGATAATATTTCTGTTGTTCCTGCTGGCTAACACTGGGAGCCAATGGGACAATCACGTCCAGTTCTGCAGGGATATTTGAAGGAAAGCCAAGAGGAATCATTTCGACCTGATCTGTTTGCCCCGCGACATTTACGTTGATCTTATGAGGTTCCTGCCCCCGGTTCAGCAAAGTGATCCGACCAAATCTCAACGATATGGTGGGAATTGCTTTATTGCCTGTTTTCGCTCTCTGCGCGGATATGGGTAATTCGATTTCCGATTTCTCGTGGACTGTCAGTTCCAGTCGACCCGGAAGATGAATCGTCACATGGGACATAGGCAGCACTAACAGCTTGCCTCCAGTGAATTGAGGGGACGTACCGTCAGCCTCTTTCTTGTTACGAGCTTTCGTTAAATCTAAGTCCTGATGCTTACCAAACACGAGATAAGTATCGCGCATCTTAACTTCCTCGACTTCCCGAGGGGGGCCTGTTGTTTTTGTGACCTCCACCACTTTGGGTTTATCCTCAGCCTGTGGAGGCTCTTCGATGGTCGGTGTTTCAACCTTAGTGACGGCGGCTAGATGTTGCATTTTTTTCTCAGCCGCCTCTGCCTGGGCTTGCTCCATCTCTTTTAACTTTTGTTTGTTCTTCATTTCTGGTGCTGAAGTTGTAGTTTGGGCAACTTTTTCCTGATCATTGTTATGACTTGGCATTAACAAGATACCTGTTCCCACAATCAACAGCAGAAACAGAACCACGCCTGTGCCAATCAGAAGAGACCGGCCCCGATTCGATTTCGTTTTCTGAAAATGTTGCGCCAGGGGAGGAGGACTCGGAGGGCGTTTGGGAGAGGCAGCTGCCACTGGTGATGCTGATGTCGGGCTAGAATCAATGTCTCTGGTATTTTTTACCGCCTCAGTCGCCTGCTGTTGTGGTAGTTGCCCTGTCCTTGCGGCTTCAATAAGTGTTCCTTCCGGAGCGGTTCCCAGATCAGCACAGAGGTCAATTAAATGCATCCGCGGATTACGCCTGGCAGCGTCTGCTTCGGGAGTACCATCCAGCACAAAACGCCACTGACAATCCACGCCCGCGGGCAGCTTTGTAAAATAGGTGCTGAAGGTGACATCCCAGCGTTTCTTTTCCGGCAACAGCTGTAAGGCTTCGGCCACCAAGGCAAGCGTGCTGCTGCCGGCTTCAACGGGAAAGATAATCGTCTGTGTCTGATTCTTGCCTTCTAAAGCGGATTGTGCCAGCACACCTGCCCAGCCCGCATCGCACCAGCGCGACCAGCTGGTACACTGGGTTAGCGGAGGGTGGTCGCTGCTTAAATGATGGCAGTTCATTTCAGTGTAACGGGTCTGAGAGTCCCATTCTTCGACACAGAACCCAGGCTTCTGCAACTGGTAAGCAGGGCCTGCGGGGGGACGTTCAGAACGCGTCAAAGCCACATGGTGGGCCAGCTTGTTGGTACGCCCTGTATAGTCCTGGCCAGCATCGCAGATACGGGATAAAACTGAATACTCCTGACCGCCGACCGTAACCTTCAGATGGGAGTAGTTGACCGGATTCAGGTGGGCGTTTTCGTCATGTACCGCAAATGCGTGGCGGTAGCCGCTTAGAGATTCCAAACGTTCTGCCAGGTTCCGGGCCATCCCCTGGGTGGCGATCACGGTACAGAATCCTCGGCTGCCAGGCTTCAAGCCCTTAGGTGCGGAGGTGTAGACGATCTCCTGGCTCATATTTCCGAATCCTGGATCTGAGTGGCAAAATGATTAGGTAGGCTTTCAGTATTTATTGAAGCAAATTTATAAGTCTGACTCGCATCACGCTTTCTCACTGTCCTCAAAATCAGGAGTTTTTATACTTCCTGAAGTAAACAGAACCAACGCAGGACAAGACTTACGTATACACTACCATAGAATCGTACACCCTCTCAAGTGGCTTGTGAGAAGGAGTGAGCAATTCTTAACTGATGCCTCATTCAGAACTGACAGTTGGCTACTTTCCAGATATCGTGGCGACGATGCAGAACGCTGGAGTGGATGATCTACAACGTCCACACCGGGCGATCGTCGAAGGGGCGATGTCCCTTGGGCGAGGCCGGTGTCAAGTCGATCACGAAAGCCTGGAAGCCACCTCCGATCGGGATCTACACCCTGGTCTCGATTGATCATAGGGTACCGGAATCAAAGCATGTATGGCGGACGTTTGGCTTCCACGATTTAACGGCCAGGTGCACTGATGAAGGCGGCCGTCCGGACGCAAGGCCAACTGAGGGTGACGACCAGAGTCAAGGAAAAGAATGCACTACCCGGAGAATGCATTCGAAATGTTATTCAACTTAACGATTTCGCAGTTACACGAGGTTTACTCTGATATCAACAGAATTGATCCTTTTCGTTTTCCTTTACCCGGTCGCTATCATAATATATGAGAGACTGCTTACGAAAAAAATTAACTACTCGACATAAACAGATTCTGAGTTTCATTCGTGTCTTTAAAGCGAATTCTCGTTTGGCACCCTCTGTTCGGGAGAGCGGAAACTCGCTGGTCATTAAATCGCCGACCGGAGTCTATGGTCTGTTGAAAGTCATCGAAGCGAAAGGTCCACTGAAAAGAAATGTTTTATGTCGCGGGGGATTGAGGTGATCGAAAATCTTCGATCTCATTTTTTGTGGTGAAATTCAATAGCCGACCTGATCAACCAATGTCCGGGGCTTGGAATGTTCTGGACTTTTTAATGCACAGGACGATGTCAGTTTTGTCCTGGTAAATGATGTTACCCGGTCTTTATGCTTATATATACTCATCCCGATTACGTAATACGTAATATGACTGTTTAAGTGATTCAGGGATTTCGAAAAAAGTTTATTAGACACATTAGTAACAAGTATGGGTAATGAATATAGTTGGAATAAGCTCTTGTAAAACTCCAATGCAAATCTCACAGATGCAGATTTGCGGAAGCTGTTGGCAGCCTTGCCCGATCGCATTCGTTATGTGTTTGATGCCACAGCTCGACAGGTGATCGAACTCAGGCAGGCCCTTGATCGGTACACACAGACTCTTGAACGTCGCCATGCTGGAATCAGAGCAGCTGATCTTGTAGCTCGGATTCTTGGGATTCCTGGCGATCCACGAATCAATCAACAAGACGCTGATGATCGTTCAGCAGGCTATCCTCTAAGACGCTTTGCAGAGTCCGGGTTATTGCCTGGTTATGAATTCCCGTCCGAGCCAGCAGCGCTAAGGTTACTCGGAGATGAACATGAAGAAGCCCCATTTCCGTCACTCGTCGTTTTGGTATTGGGCAATTCCAACCTGTCACCAAGACTTCACGCGACTCAAGATGCATAAATACCAATCGATGAGCCCCGCAGCGTTGCAGCTCGACTCGTGTAGAAATCGCAGGCCTAGAGTGTTTTCGCATGACTTTTGCGAAACTGGTCCCAGGTGCCGGTACTTCGTTTCGGACTCGGCTCGATCCCTGCTTCCTTGACGAAATTTTTCGCCGTCTGAAGACAGATCCGGGTAATACCGAGTTTCTGAAGTTCCCCCAGGATGCGAATGTGGCCAAATCCCGTTTCACGGGCGATCTTGAGAACCAGTTCTCGTAGTACGGCACTCTTTCCTGGCCGACCGACAGCTTTTTTCTCCGGGTTTGTTTGTCTTCCCGTACCCAGCGATGAAACGTCCGGGGAGTGATGATCGTGATCAGTTCGTTGATTACTTTTCCGAGCGACTCACCATATTTCAGGAACTGCGAACGTTCGTGCGGTTTTGTATGAATCTCTCCTGCGGTACGGTTTCGCAAAATCCGGTTCTCATTTTTCAAGCAGGAGGACGTATTTGGCCAAGAGGCTGTTGGAATCAGTCGCAATCAGTGTCAGCAGGGGATGAAAAAGTTGGTTCATTGTAGTAAAATCAGTCTCGGTGGTAACATGCTGTAAAATAAGGAGATGTCACTTTATTTGTACCCCGCTGTGACACTTTCACATTCGATGGACGGCCTCTTCAAGTACCCTTTGGAACCTTCAGCGACTGTAGGGTCGCAGAGTATACGCAGTTCGCCTTACATATCTGTGTCGCGGTTGCTTTTGACCTACTAATCAAAACTTCGAAAGCTGCAAGCTACCTCCGAGTCGCTGTGGACTTTAACTTTTGTAGGTTTCACTGAATTCACAAGTTCCGGAATCAGCACGTGCGAAACTCGTTACAAAGATAGCTTTGTACGGGACGGAATTGTACGGAACGCACAGGTCTATCAGGCAAACTCAGCATGTTTTCTCCCCCTGATACTCTGTGTTCCCTTGCTTTAATGTATTGGAGGGCACTGAGAATGGAACTACAGTGAAGACAATATCTTTTCTTTTGCTGTGCGAAATTCTTCGTCTGAAAGCACTCCCATCGAGTGGAGTTTTGCTAATTTTTCCAATTTATCTAGCGGTGACTCCTCAGGCTCTGCTTGCAACCGCGTGACATTGGTATTTCTTTTGTCGCTCATCTCCTTGAGCCACTTATTTGCCAAATCGGCAATGACTTTCACCGTTGCCTTTTGGCAATTATCAATTGTGAGTACACGACTCCCTAAATCCACCATAATCTTTCCAAGCACCCAGCCTTGGCTAGCTGACACGGCCTGGACTCGGTCGTGACGAATGCTCTGGGTATTAACAGAACTGGTTAGTATCGCTGCGTCAAGAAAAAGAAATCTGTCGCTTGTCAATACAACAAGCCAAGTGTTTAAGCCAAAGTCAAAAGAATTAGAGTTTTCTGATTGCGGCATCATCCCAGACGTGAGTGCGAACACAACCTCATTAGGTTCCAGGTAGTCTGGCAATGCCTGGAGCTCTTTTTTTGTTCCAAACGAATCAAGGGAAACATTATTTAGTTCGCAAAGCGCCTTCCAATCATGGTTTTTTGTAAATTCGGCATACTTGTCGTAATTTTCGAGTATCACATTTGAAGCGGGTTGAGCTGCCAATGTGGGCGAGGGGACAGGCAAACTTGGTGGAGGGGGGGGCTGTGGTTTGGCTGCCCCGAAAGTAAGTCCTTTTATTCTGTCAGCCGTAAACCAGTTGCCGTCAACTCCCTTACGGACAAAGCTGTCAGGGAATAGACGCCCGGTTTTAGCAAGGTCCCGGATTTGAGTGCCGGTGAACGGGCCTTCAACTTGGCCCATGATATTTGTAAAAAAATCTGCCATCGCTCAGCCACAGAATCCATTGGGTTAAGAGGCATAACGTCTGGTATAACCAGGCTGCCGAGGTTGAGGTTTCATTTGAAAAGCTCCATGTTGATGCCATTGTTATTAACTTGCGCATATTTGTTGTGATATGAAGCAACCATTAAGCTTATCCTAACCATGTGAAAATGAAGATTCAATACACATGTCCACAGGGGCAGTTGCTGACATGGCTGTGGCATTGGTTGTAGAGGTGAATGTGATACTCCCAACGTATCACTACGCGCCGATAATTATGTACCCATGAGATTGTTCTCTCGACGATCCAACGTCGCTTGTAACGTCGAATTTTGCGACCATTCTGAGTTTTCTGTTTCCGATTTTTGATCTCTCGATTTTTGGTTTTCGGATACCCACTAGAGCAAGATGAAACAGGAAGCCGAGTTTCCCCCTCTCTCCGCTTAGATGATTGCCGTTGGGTTATGATACAATAACTCAGCGGCTTTTTGCTTTTTATGGACCGCTCTAAAGCTTCTCGTTCGGGACATATTGCTTCACAGGTTTCCTTAAATGTACTGGCGATGAAACCGCCATCAACAGGAACATCTTCTGCACTCCCCTCCAGCACATCCAGGGGAATCGCATGACTTACTTCCTTGATCAAGTTCGGCTGTGAGAATCGTGTCTCGTCAATAAGACCTCATTTTCAGACCACACATCTTGAAGATGAAGTACTCTATATGCAGTTGTTCGTTATCACTAACGATGGGCATGCGAATTCCAAAGCGTCAACTTCTCACTTTTGCACTGTGGTTCTCTCTTTTACATTGTGGCTCCAGATTCCGCCTGGCCTGAAGCTAAGCTGAATTGTCTTATCTCCAGTTACGATCAACCCGCTTCTAAATTGCCCCTCATTTTTATCATACTCTCACCGACATAGGTATCTTGCGAACAGACGACGTTTTTGTATAGTATTGTCCGATGCAACGATTTCCTTATATTACTGATTACATGAACGAAGTTTTCGCGAAAGAGAAAACACATTGGGACTTTATTCTGCTGCGTCCTTTGCTGATCGTGTTCTATTTCTTTTTGCGGTTCATCAGCCCCTGGCCGCCTCTGTCAGACAAAACTGATATCGTCAATGGCGTGCTGGCAGCATACTTGAGGCAACATCAACAGCTGCCCTTCCGATCCGGTTAACTCCATTGACCAGTTCCAGTCATGTGCGGGAATGCCTGCATGATGGCTGCCCCAATAACGCGGGGTTCTGGAATCCCAGTACATTAAACAGCCAGTACCTGCGTAGTCGACTTGAAACGGATCTGCAGGCAGATCTGTAATTTCGTGGGGAGCATCGTCGTTCCACCAGCCGCCGACATACAGCTTGGGAATATGGCGATTGTGGTAACATCCAGACACCGCATTGGGAGGTGTCCAGCCTGAAACAAGAGCCTGCATCAAATCGGCGCCCGCCTGAATAGGGACCATGATATCGTCTTCAATGATCCAATGAATTTCACCATCCATGTGGGTACGAAGTTGATTACAGGCATGGGCCATGAAACGAGACACAGCGTCTCGCCGTTCCTCTTCGCTCTGATGGTTGTGAGAGACGCGCTCTTCCAATGGAATAATTTTGATGGTCTGGAAAGTGGACCAGTAGCGGCTGACCTCTTTTTCAATCATGACACGGAAATCGGTATCATTACTGTTATCAAGCAGAACCAGCTCGGGTTTTGAGGAGTTGTCGAGCAGCCGTGTCGCCTGGGCGACAGCAGACATCCAGGCGGGAAACAATTTGGGAATTCGGCCACTGATGATCGAGCCCACAGCGACGCGTGCATTCAGCTTTCGCACTTCCGGCATGAACGCTTCCTGCTGATCATGGGTTTTCTCACGATTGTTTGCCGACCAGGAAGCTGCATGCTGGCGGTATTTGAGCGTCGCATTGCTGCGCCGGGGAACTCCCAGGCGAGATCCTCGCAACGCCAGATCCCAGTCCCACATGGTTTTAATACCTTCGCGCCAGCGTCCCGCCACTTCAAATACTTTTCGACGCCACATTGCCGAAGTATTAACAAAATTGTTGCGCCAGATGTCAGATCCTTCCCACTCTGGTGCATCCCAGAAGATGGAAAAATCACCAAACGCCTGAGCCGGCCCATAGACAAAGGGAGTGTCATCCCGCATCGCGTTTAAATGTTCTTCGATATAGTTGGCGGGCATGATGTCGTCGCCATCCAGAAATACCAGGTAGTCCCCCGAAGATGCAGCAGCACCACGGTTGCGCGTTTCACAGACTCCCTGGTGCCGAGGACTCTCCAGAACAGTCAACCCCTGCGACTGATATTGACGGGCCAGTTCGAGGGAATCGTCGATGCTGTTGTCGTCCGAGTAAATCACCTCACACGGGATGGATTGTTGCAGTGCAGACTCGATCGTTTCTGCCAGATATCTTTCGTTATTGCGGGCCGCAATAATAATGCTGACTCGACTGCGGGAATGATGATTCTTTACAAACTTTTCTAAACTCGGATTCCTGCCCGTTTTTTCTCCTGGTAATTTCAGCCCGCCCACCATCAAATCAATTCCTCTCAATGCCGGTAAATCATGTTTCAGAGATCGAATTTAATGCGTCAGTTTATTTCCAGCTGTCACTGCATTATGCTGCATTCGGGGAGCGCTTCCATCAGCAGATTTTTCCCATCATCGGTAACCTGGGTTTCGGTAAGATACAGTTCGCGGAGACTCTTCAGATCCTGCAAATACAGCAAACCAGAATCCGTCACATTGGTAAAAGATAATTGTAACCATTGAAGACCTGCCAGGCTTTTCAGATGTGTCAGGCCGGAATCATTTATACCCGTATTCCCCAGATTCAAAGAGTCGAGGCTGGAAAGCCCTGACAGGTATTTTAAACCGTCATTGGTCACTGCTGTGTGTTGCATCGTAATTGACCGCAACGTACCAAACTGACTCAGTTGTTCCAGGCTCGTATCACCTGTCTTTGTGTTGTACAGATCAATCTTGCTTAGCGCTGGCAGTGCTTTCAGATGTGCGATTCCCACATCGGTGATGTTCGTATCATAGAGATCCAAAGTCTCAAGATTCTTCAAATAGCAGAACCACTTCAGGTCTTCATCGAGCACCTGCTTGTTTTCATGCAGCAGGATTTTTCTCGTTTGAAACACTCCGGTGGGAAGTTCAGACAGTTTCTCAATGACCTGCGGCTCTGCATCGACTGATATCTCAACCACTCCCCCTAATTCCAATGTCCTCGACGCAGCTGCCCTGTCATTATCTGCAGGATTGACGGGACTGGTACTTTTATTGTCTGCAGGATTTGAAACGGCTTTTTCAGGTGCACCGGTAGCAGTTTTAGCCGGATTCTTGAGCGGACTGAAAAACAGATGCTGATTGGAGAATGCCCACCACAACAGCGCCAGAAAGCCGAGGGGGAACAACCATCTCATAAATGGGTAGCGCGCTTTCGGTTGCATGACTGTAGAATCAAGACAGATACGACCATACTCTGAAAAGCACTCATCATCCTTATAGAGAGAAAAAAGTGTCGAGAGATCTTCATCCAACACGGCAGTACGTGGGCCTGGCTGGATTTGAATCGGCCCCTGCTGTGGCTGGTCAGTCTGCTCGGATTGATCAAAGGGAATGCTTTCCAGTGCTTCAATCAGTTCTGCGGTTGAGTTATATCGTTCAACGGGCTCCTTGCTCACCATTTTATGAAAGATGGCTTCCAGTTCGTCAGGAACTTCAGGACGCTGCTTTTGAATCGAGGGGATTGGCTGTTCCAGGTGAGCGAGTATTTTTTTGACAAACGAATCAGCCGGATACATCACCCTGCTGGTCAGTAAATAGTAGAGGGAACAACCAAGGCTATAAATATCAGAGCGTGCATCCGCAGCGTGTGTATTCTGAGCCTGTTCCGGTGACATATAGTCGAGTGTCCCCTTCACACTTCCCGATTCTGTCAGCTGCGTGGCCGGCACCTCACTAGGTTCTAGATTGTCGATTCGCGCCAGCCCCATATCCAGGATTTTGACAGTCCCCTTCAGATCCAGCAACAGGTTGGCTGGCTTGATATCTCGATGAATAATTCCCTCGGAGTGGGCAAACCCCAGGCCCTTGGCCGCCTGGATGATATAATTGACGGCGACATCAACCTGCAGGACGCCGTGCTCTTTGACGAGGTCTGACAGATTGATTCCATCAACATACTCCATCACAAAATAGGAGACCCCTTTGGCTTCCCCGGCGTCATACGCGGTCACGATATTGGGGTGAGTCAATTTCGCCGCTGCCTGGACTTCCCGTTGGAACCGGCCGATCGATTCTTCATCCAGGGCAATTTTTGTGGGAAGCGTTTTCAGCGCCACTTTTCGCTTCATCCGGCGATGCTCTGCCAGATAGACCTTCCCCATCCCGCCCGCACCAATCTCGCGCAGTATCAGATAGTCGCCCAACACGAGCCGGTCACCTTTGTGTTGCAGGATCATCTTGATTTGAAACTCGTTGAGCTTCTTATTTTTGACCAGTGTCTTTGCCAGATCCAGGGCGGTTTCGGACGAGTCGACCTGTGTCTCTTGAAGTGCAATGACATCCTTAGCGGAAAAAATACCGCTTTCATCCAGTAGCGACAGAAATTGATTGCGGGATAATGTCATATAGGCGGAATGAAAAAAATGTTCAGAGTGAATATGAATTCAATTATGTTACCCGAATCTATGCTCAATTCAAGAATTGTTGTAGGTTGATACTGGATTTTCAGTATCAACCCTCATGCAGCCAATCTTTTTTAGTGCGGCCCCGTCTCTGTAGAGGTTAGGCAGGATCACAGTTCCGGTCTGATTTACACTGACAGCTGCCATCCCTGTTTTGAAGTCAAGAAGAGCGATCCGGGCGATAGAGTGTAATAATGAGAAGTGGACGGAATTCCAAACTGACTGTTTGTCACGACGTCACTGAGATCTCGTGCCCTCAATCAAAAGGCCTTTTTACTACGTAACACACGACATGCCTGCGTTTCCTGCGGTGTAGGTCGACACTTCGGCTGATCAATTTCATCAGAGACTTAGAACATGTGATATCCACATGAGCAGGTCACAGAATAAGGGATTTAAGCTGCAGGATCCGCAGGATGAAAATTGTCGCTGATTTATAATCCATCTTTTCCCCGATCACGGAATCGAGTATTCTCCTGCCCCCTAGCCGATCATCCTTTCTGATTAGTGCTTTCCCCCTCGACTCTAACAATTCAACCTAAAGACATGCGCTGTCTGCACACACGGGCCAAGCGGCAGTACAGCATTCGGAGACCATTTGCTTTGCTTAGCCCATCTCGACGCCGTTTTCTATTGTCTGGAATCAATCTCGTTCTCACAGGCTCTTTAACAGGTTGTGGAACCATTCTGTACCCCGAACGCAGAGGACAGCCTGCGGGGCCGCTCGACTGGAAAATCGTGGGTCTGAATTCCATCGGACTCCTGTTTTTCTTTGTTCCTGGGGTGATCGCGTTCGCTGTCGATTTCATCAACGGCACCATTTATCTGCCTCCGCATGAGTATGGTATCGATGACCCAAATAGCCAGGATGTAGAACTGAAGTCGGTTTCAATTCCCCCCGATCAAATTTCCCCGGATGAAGTCAGCCTGCTTGTCTCACAGCATTCCGGTCGCAAGGTGATCCTGTTACCCGGGGAATACGAGACTCAACCGATCCAATCGATCGAGGAATTCTGGTCCGTCGAACGGAAGATGAACGTGCAATCCTGACGGGAATTCCTACCAGGGCCAGAAACGAAATCCCCTGTCGCCACACTATTTAACCATTCTCTCTGACTGGTAATCCCCCTAAACTGAGCCGAACTCCATCCCCGGGACCAGGCAGATTAATGAGGATCTTGTGGCAAAGATACATGGCATTCCGTCACTTTGTCGGGTAAAATGGAGGGAGCAGGTTCAGGCCTCTCGCCCTGCTCTCTGTGTGATGAAAAACGCTCTTAGCTGCTCCTCGAAACCATTTTCGAACCTGGCGGCTTCCAAGAGAGTTGAATGCCTTCCTTCGTATTGCCTCCCTTAGCTATTGGATTGACTCCCAGCATGAAGAATAAAATCAATCGCCGTCGATTCTTGATTCGCTCCATGGCCGGATCGATCGCTTTACCAGGGCTACCTTCTCTGATGAGTACTGCCCTCGCCGGGAACTCAGCGATTACAGAGGACCGGGGAGCCGGTGCGGGGGCCCAGCGATTCGTCGCGGTGGGTAATTTACTCGGTTTTCAACTGAAACATTTTTTCCCTGAGAAAACCGGCAAAGACTTTGAAGAAACAAAGCTGCTCAAACCTCTGGCTGCGAATCGCGATCAGCTGACAATCTATCGTGGACTTGATCATGGACTTCGCGGCGGTCACTTTGCCGTGCACACCTTCCTGTCAGGTCTCCTCCATCACGAGTCCAAGAACCGTACCGACGGCAACGTTACCATTGATCAATTCATTGCAGATGAGATTGGAAACCAGACACGGTTCCCATCACTCACGGTTGGTTCTGAGGGTGGCATCCATGGTGGTTGCCAGCTTTCATGGACGAAGTCAGGCGTTCGCGTTCCGCCGATCACGGGGCCTGCCGAGCTGTTTGACCGCCTGTTTGTCGCAGACTCAAAACAGGTCCAGGCTCGAAAAGTGAAAGAGAACTCACTGCAGGCCTCGATTCTTGATTCGATTCACGACGAAGCCCGTTCACTTTCAAAACGAGTTAACAGCGAAGACAAGGCGAAGCTCGACGAGTATTTCAGCTCCATTCGCGATGTCGAAAAACGCTTGAAGCTCCGTCAGGTCTGGTCCGATCAGCCCAAACCGAAAGCCCCCTTCGACAAACCGGCTGATAAGAATACCGTGGAAGATCTGCCGATGCTCTACGAGTTAATCGCGCTGGCGTTACAGACCGATTCCACTCGGATCGCGACGCTGGAAATCGGCGGCAGCTTTTTGCCACAACACCTGGGCATCAATAAGTCCTACCATGGTCTTTCTCACCATGGCAATAACGAAGAGTCCATCGCGGACCTGGTCACGCTTGAACTCTATCAGATCGAACAGTTTGGAAAGTTCCTGACGCGTCTGGCTGGGATCTCTGACGGCGAACGGACCCTGCTTGATTCAACCGCCGTCCTGTTTGGCAGCGGTATGGGGAATGCCAATTCACACACCAACTCAGACCTCCCCATTATTCTGGCAGGAGGCGGGTATGGGACTGGTGAATTCAAGCAAGCACCCGCGAAAGGCCCGGGCAAGGTTCCGTTGTGTAATCTCTTCCTGGATATCGCTCAGCGAATGGGTGTGGAGAAGGAAGCATTCGGAACGAGTACCGGAAGGTTCTCCTGAAAATGAATACGCGGTTCAATGAGATTTTCAGCATGAGCGTATTTCGCGCCGTTTGCGGTTTCGTATTCTGTCTTTCATGGCTGGTGCCCTGCTCTGCAGCGGAGCCACAACACAAGCACACTCCGACCGTCACCCGACTGTTGAAAAAATACTGTCTTGATTGCCATGACGTCGCAACCGCTGATGGTGAGCGCGAGTTCGAAACATTTTCCCTGCCGCTCAAATCGGAACAGCAGTTGATTACCGCGGATAGCATCATCGATCAGGTCACGCTGCGAAAAATGCCGCCTGAAGAATCGGTCCAGCCATCCGACGAAGAACGACTCGCTTTAATCGGTGCCTTACGCGACAGCATTCAGGAAGCACGGAGCCAGTTCGAAAGTACCGGATCACGCACCATCATGCGTCGCCTTTCCAATCGGGAATATGAAAACACCCTGGCGACTTTGTTTGACCGTCGTGTCGACACGCTGGGATTAACAGCGGACTTTCCGAAAGAAGAGACCAGCCAGCACATGGACAACATCGGCGAGTCGCTGGTGACGTCCGGATTTCTGCTGGATCAGTATTTCCAGGCAGCCTCTCGGCTGGTAGAGGCCCGTCTGGGCAAACCCGAGATGAAACCGAAGTCCTGGCACTTTAAGGACAATTTCAAACAGTACGAAGAATTGTCGGGGGCACACCGCAGTGTGTTCAAATATCGGTATCTCTGTCTCTACGAGCAGCCCAATACCGACACACGTCAGGGTGGCTACGGACACATTGAAGATTTTCTGGATGGCGTACCGGTCTCAGGTCTGTATGACATCCAGGTTCAGGCCCAGGCGCTGCACCGTGACACCCATTACGATCCTAAGATTTTCCGCATCGACTTTTCGGAACCGTTTCAACTGGCTGTTGTGACCGGTGATGTGAAGAAAGGGCATATCCATTACCCCCAGGCAATCGAACCGATCCTGGCCAGCACCGTGGTTCCGGATGACAAACCTGAGTGGCTAAAGTTTCGCGTCTGGCTGGAAGCCGGGCAGACACCCCGATTCATTTTTCCAAACGGACCTTATGAGTCGCGGGCATCAGTCATCACGCTCAATAAACGCTACAAAGACGAATTTAAGAATCCTGAGACAGGAGTCAGACGAAGTGCACTGCTTCGCGAAGGAGAGCTGCCTCACATCAGGATCAGCGAAATCAAAATCAATGGTCCGCTCCCGGAACCGGGAGGCAGTAAAGAAGAACTCGCCGTATTCGGGAAAGAGGGATTCCAGGAAGCCCATGCCCTGGATCAGCTGTATCGCTTTGCGAAAAAGGCCTATCGGCGTCCGCTGAACGAATCCGATCAACAACGAATTAAAACACTTTACGAAAAACGACTTTCCGAGCAGGCGCCACCACGTCAGGCAGCCCTCGATACTGTCAAGCTGATACTCTGCTCGCCCTCGTTTTTATACCTCAGTGAGATCACGCCCGAGGAAGAACTTGAATTACACCCGTATGATCTGGCGTCGCGTCTTTCCTATGCACTCTGGACGGCACCGCCTGATGCAGAATTGTTCGCCGCGGCCGCCTCGGGACAACTGAAGAACAAAGAAGAGTTACAGAAGCAGATTCGACGTCTGTTGAAAGATCCCCGTTCGGATGAATTCGTCAATGGCTTTCTGGACAGCTGGCTCAATCTGCGTGCCATGGGCGACCAGCCTCCACCACGCAGAGCCGCCTGGGAATATTATGCTCAGAACCTGCCTGAATCGATGAAACAGGAAGCGCGTCTGTTTTTCCGCTCCCTGTTGGATGAAAACGGATCGGTCAAGAATTTTCTGGACGCTGACTATACCTTCGTTGATAAGAAACTGGCCCACCTCTATCAGTTACCTGAGAAGGACAAAATGCGACTGAAAGATGGTTTTCAGCGTGTCAGCCTATCCGGTACGAAACACCGTGGTGGATTGCTGGGCATGGCTGGCGTACTGACCGTCAGCGCCAACGGTGTTGATACATCGCCAGTCACACGCGGTGTGTATGTCCTTGAAAATCTGCTCGGATCTACTCCACCACCTCCGCCAGATGAAGTGCCTGCCATTGAGGCTGATGTCAGCGGAGCCACGACCATTCGTGAACGACTGCTCAAACACAGCCAGGATCAGACATGTTACGTCTGTCATCGCAACATCGATCCCCACGGCCACGCACTGGAATCATTCGACCCGATCGGCCGCTGGCGTGAAAAGTATCCTCATCCGAGAGGAAAAGGGAGCGGCCCGAAGGTCGATCCGACGGGTAAGCTGCCTTCTGGTGAAACATTCAAAGACTTCGAGAGCTTTAAACAAGTCCTGCTCGAAAAACGTCTTGATAAGTTTACCCACTGTCTGATCGAAAAGCTGCTCACCTACTCAACCGGAAGGCAGATGGAACGCTCCGACCAGTACAAGATCGAAGATATCTTGAAGCGTGTCAAAGCCGAAGAATACGGTTTAGAGACCATCGTGATCGAAGTCATGACTTCCCGCATCTTTCGCTCGCGTTAAACCGAAACAAGACTCAGCTTTCACTTGTTTCCCAGGGGTTGAATTCGAAGATACAGAATTGGGCTAACCGTGTTTTTAACAATCCGGTTATGCCCTCACTGTTCCATTCGATATTTCAACCACGCATAAATACTCGCCCCGATTTGCTGGTAACCGACTTTATTGGGGTGCACCCCGTTGTTAACCGGGTAGCCGTCCACGATATCGAGGTTTAGCTCCGTCGGAATGATGAACAGGTTCTCATTTTCGCGGCCTTTGAATTTTTCAATTTGACGTTGCACCAGCCTGTGTTGAATCTTCTTCCATCCCCAGCGGCTATAGCGGTCTTTATAATTAGCATAAAACGCTTCCTGTCGTGAATTCCCCGGAGTGGTCAGGCAGATTCCCACCTCCGCCTGCGGCGCAGCTGCCTGCAGGGCTTTGATCAGGATATCAGCCTGTGTGAACATGCCATCGATCTTCTCATCAATGGCATCCTGTTTCGCTGAAAAACAATCATTGATGCCCAGCATAATGATCACATAATCTGGCTTTTGATCATTACACTCTTCTTTGAAGTAGAGCGGTAAATCGAGGCCAGGCTTACCATCTTTTCCGAGATAGACGAACGGACTACTGCGTTTGCGATTGGTTCCATCGGGTTTCGGCTCATACTGTGAAACAAACCTCTGCCAGGTCCAACCGCCGTAACCTTCGTGGGCGACCCCCGCAGCAGCGGACTTCGGTTTGTGCGTTCCCAGCATTTGCCATTTAGGATTGCCGGGAGTCGAGAGCAATCGGGCGATCTCGTTGGAGTAGGTAGTCGCGTTTGTCAGGCTGTCGCCGATAATCAACAACCGACAGTGGTCACGATTGGCTCCCGCATCCGGCCTTGAAACTTGCAGAACGGTATTCGCAGTCCCCAGGTTCGCTCCGTCGGCGTCTGTCACTTTGACTGAGAGTGAATATTGTCCGACATTCGAATCTGTCGGCGTCACGGTCCAGCGATTCTGGTCGACAGTGCCGATTTCGCAATCCACTTCAAACCGATATTTTTCGGGAGTTTCGGTCAGAACGATATTGTCGAAATAGATACTCATCTCCACGCCGGGTACCGCATAAAACATGGGCGGCAGCGTCAGCTGAAGAGATTGTGTTTTTTCAGCAGCCGTTGCTGGAGACGCTGCGAGCAGCAGGAGAAGAATCAGCTGGATCAGAATTCGGGGCGATTTAATTTTCTGCACAGGTCACTCAATCTGATAAAAGTCGGGAATTCCCGTTCGTGTTGATCCTGAAACCGATTCAGGCAAAATACAATTCTTATCGTACCATCGTTCCCCCCCTTCAAGTCCAGCGTCCGGCGTTTTTTCTCATATTTTCTGCTCATGGATTCCTATCGCCAACCGGAAGGTTCCGTTTTGATGATCATCTCTGGACTGATGCCTTGATGGGGAAATTCCACTTCAGATATGATGAATGTTTCTGCAAATCCTGCGTCTCACTGCGGACAACAGATCTGGAATAGTTAAGGAACCCCGATGGCTGCGAAGAGTTTTAAGCCCGTAAAAACAGGTGTCATAGGCCTGGGGCGTTTTGGACGATTACATTCATTGACATTAGCAGGATTAGCAGAGGCTGAGCTGGCAGCGGTGGTCGCACGACGCCAGGAAAGTCTTGATGCCCTGCATAAAGAACTTCCCGATGTACCAGGGTGGACCAATCTGACACAGGCGATTGAAGAGTCTGACGCAGAAGCCTGGGTGGTCGCCTGCACGACAGAGTCTCACGTGGTGGTTACCAGAGAACTGCTCGAACATGGAAAAGTCGTACTGCTGGAAAAGCCGATTTCAGAGACGCTGGAAGAAGCGGAAAGTCTCGCCCCACTGGTCCGCCCCGATTCCAGTAATCTGATGCTGGGACACATCCTGCTGTTCAACAGCGAATTTCAGGAGTTGCGAGAAATAGCCCGCAAACGTGGTCCGATTTCCTACATCGACTGTGTACGCCATCGACCGGCGAGCATCGTGCAGGATTTCCCAGGCGAAAACCCGTTACAGGCTGCAATGGTACATGACCTGTATTCAACACAGGTACTTCTCGATTGTGCAGAGCCGGATCACTTCAGTGCCCAGTTTCATCGGACAGAAAATGGCGATATCGACCTGGCTGTTGCACAACTCCAGTGGAACGGAGGTCCGGTAGCCTCGTTTGCGGCTTCCTATTTAACGCCTGCGGGAATGCCGCCACGCGGTTTTGATCGAACTGAAGTGTTCGGTGAGGGCTGGTCTGCACGCATCGAACCAAATCCACGTCCGATCTCAGTCTGGGACAATGCAGCTGCCTGGCCCCTGGCATTGGAAGTGCGTGCCAATCCCCCCAGTGGCATGATGGCTGAGGAGCTACGTTGCTTCTGTCGAGTCGTGCGAAACACAGAAGCGGTTCCCACGGGAGCGACATACTCGGATGCCATGCAGGTACAACGCTGGATGGAGAAGCTGAACGCGTTTGCCTGATCAGCAGCTAAATAACTCATCCTTCATGCACGGAAGCTGGCCTACATTCCAACGTATGCACCAGAGATACTATGCTGGAATCGAAGGTGTGCAGCGAAAATGGCATCCCTGCCTGACTAAGAATGATCAACCGATTTGGCCCGATTCGGCTGATCCAAGTCACTGACTGATCTCCATACCGATTCCAGCGAATCGGAGTCAGATAATCGCTTACTCCTGAAACCGCGTAATCGTAGTTTTGCGAATCATTTAATCCGTAATATGCTGATATTTCCCGAGATTACGCTGCAAATTATTCCCTTCTCTGAAATCGATTTCCGACTGGTTTCACCAAACGACGAATCTTTCAGTTCTGGGGAGATTACACATAAACAAAATGGTATACTGAATCGGTCATGGACGACAAACATTTAAAGTGGGCCCTGTTATTCTAAACCATCTGCAATTTAGAAAACTGACATGGAATACGACGAAGACACCCCGGTCTCCAGCTGGCTGAGTACTCTGGGAAACGATCAGAAGGATGCCGTCCAGGAAATCTGGGACGAGTTTTATGAGAAACTGATTCGCTATGCACAGACCCGGGTCAACACCTTTCCGACAGCCACCCTGGACGCCGAAGATATCGTGCTTTCCGTCTTCGAAAGTGTCTGGGCGGCTTCACAACGCGGCCGATTTGATTCAGTCCAGAACCGGGATGAATTATGGTGGCTGCTGATCGCCATGACCCAACGGAAAGCAGTCAGCCATATCCGCCGGGAAACCGCCCAGAAACGCACCTCACCAGAGGGAAAACTGCCGGTCTCGATCAATTCCATTGAAAACTTCCAGGCTTACGTGTCCACCGACCACTCCCCCGAATACTTTGCCATCATGGAAGAAGAATATCAGCGCGTCTTAAATAAACTTTCTGATGATGTTTTGAAGAAAATTGCGGTTTACAAGATACAGGGTTACACGCATGAGGAAATCAGTGAGCTGTTGGAAATCTCCCCGGCCACTGTAACGAGAAAGGTACGGCTGATCCGAAAAGCATGGAGTCATGAATAATACCCCCTATGATCCTGCAGATGACGATCTCATGGCGGCAGCCTATACCATTGATCGCATCTGTGACAGCTTCGAATCATCCTGGAAACAGGGACAATCCCCCGAAATCGAGAGTTTCCTCAAAGAGACTTCCGGTAAGACCCAGTCTATCGTCTTCGCCGAATTACTTCGCCTGGATATCCACTATCGCAGGATGAACGGGAACCTGCTCTCCCTGGATGACTATCAGTCCCGCTTTCCCCAATACAGTGAAATCCTGCAGGACTTCTCCTCCCAGCTGGCAGATTCATTCCGACAGGTACGTCGACTCGGTCGCTATCGGCTCGAAAAAATCGTCGGCCGAGGTGCCTTCGGACTGGTCTGGAAAGCGTGGGACGAAGAACTCCAGCGGACCGTCGCACTCAAGCTACCTCGAAAAAAGTCACTCTCGGCTGTCGAACGGAAACGCTTCTCCCGGGAAGCCCGCTCTGCCGCCCGACTTTCCCACCCCGGAATTGTATCCATCCACGACTTCGAGGAAATCGACGGCACTCTCGTACTGGTCACGGAATTTGTCGAAGGCTCCACCCTCCGCGAATGGACCAGGCACCACGAGGTCGACTTCAGCAAAGCCGCGAGCATCTGTCGCGATCTGGCCATCGCCCTCCATGCCGCGCACCAGCAGTCCGTGATCCACCGGGATCTCAAGCCGAATAACGTTCTGGTTACAGATGACGACCAGCTGCGCATCACCGATTTTGGTCTTGCCAAACGTTCCGATGTCGAATCCACAATCGCCGTAACCGGTGCGATTATGGGAACCTTTGCCTATATGAGCCCCGAACAGGCGGATGGCAAGGCATCTACTGTCGATGGACGTGCCGATATCTACTCCCTGGGAGTCATTCTGTACGAACTGCTGACCAACCGAGTTCCTTTTAAGGGGAATTCCTGCCAGGAAATGATTTCTCAGATCCTGCATACCGAACCGGTTCCCCCCCACAAATGGAATGCCAGCATCCCACGTGACCTGGAAACGATCTGTCTGAAATCCTTAAGTAAACTCGCGGGAGATCGCTACGACACTGCTGACGAGCTGGCTGAGGACCTGCAGCGGTTCATCGAAGGAAAACCCATCACAGCGCGTCGGCTCTCGCTGCACGAGAAACTGTGGCGCTGGGCAAAGCGAAACCGGTTATTGAGCGCGTCCCTGTTGACAACCTGCGTACTTTTGTTGAGCAGTTCAACCGCCATGATTGTCATGCATGATGATGGCAAATGGCAGGTAAATGTCCAGACCGAACCACCGGGAGCACGCATCCTCGTCTATCCCCGGGACTCCATCTCTGGAGAACCCAATCCCAGCATTGAATTTGAAGCCGACGGGACGACTCCCACCGATCTCCGCCTCGCACCTGGAGAATACTACGTAGTTGCGATGCTCGAAGGAACGCCCCGGTTTCAACAAGTCTTCCGCAAAGTGCCTCCCCGGGGAGCGGAGATTCCCATCGGAAGTACCAAAAACAGATTCTGGAATAAAACTCAAGCCAACACACTCGAATGGCCTGAAATCATCATTCCTACGCAAAGTGTGTTGGATGAGATGGTTTTGATCAAAGGCAATCAGATTGATATTCCTGATCTCTATATCTCTACCAGATGCTTCACAAATCACGACTATTTGACTCTTCGTCCCGACGCAAGTGACGCTGATCCCGCCAGACACGCCCCGCTCGACGCTCCTTATTACCCGGAAGGACAGGACTTCGCCATACACTTTGCCGAGGAGGCAGGAGGACGGCTTATGACAGTCGACGAATTCAAGCACATCGTTGATTCTCTCCCTTTGCAACCTGCGTTAGAGAATTTTCTTAATACAGGCAAAGAATGGACGTCCTCGCTGGCAACTCCACAGCAAATAGAAACTTCAAAAGCAGCATTGGATTTGAATCCCGAGTTCCGTACTCCCGATTTTATCGGATTGACAATCTCCCGAAATCAGAATCATAATCAAGCTGAGGGCAACTACGAGTTAAAGAATCAGAAAAGCTACTCTATTCAAACCGCAATCCGCTATTTACAACCGGAAAAGATTGGATTTCGTCTTGTTCGTCCAGCATCACAGCAGTTGAAGAGAAAACAGCCCACAAAATAGGTCGCTATTTGTGGGCTGTTTTTGTTCGAACAACAGTTGCTCAATTACAGAATTCAGTTCTCATTCTTAATGATTGAAGCGAATCAGATACTGCGAACCTCCATAATTGATCAGAGAAAACTCGCGGCACACCCCTGCACTCCAGCCACCTGATCGATCCTCAATATGATAGGGGGCTCTCCTTTCACAATAACCAAAAGGCAATTTGATAGACGTTTTATCCTGGGATTTATCAAATTTTTCAACCTCAAAACCATACCAGAAATAGATCGCATCAGACTGATCTGTTGGGTTTTCTGATTTGGATAGGCAGATTAAAAATAACTTGGCACACTTTAAATCTGGCGCTGCTGTTCCAAACTGCATAAAACGCGTACTGACAACTTCGTAATAAAAATCCGTTTCAGGAGGATACAAATCAAGCCGTGCAGACGGACGAGCAGGCAGAGGATGCATGTAATGCCGGAAAGCAGGCTCGGTCCCTTTCGATTTCTTTTGCTTATCCTTTCTCGCCTGTGAACACGTATCGCCGCAGGCTCCTGATCCGACGCATAACGTTTCCGGGTAGCTGTCTAAAGGAGCGTAATTAATAATCGAGACAGCAGTGGCAGCCGCACAGTCGTCTTCATACTGATAACGATAAGCCATCCACGCCCAGAGGTTAGTTCCCACAGGCCCCAATGGAACCTGGTTACATACACAGGTCGTCAGCAGAGGGGTCTCTTTCTTTGTTTTTTTATCAGCAGCCTCGCCCATATTCGTTTTCCCCGCCAGACAGCAGAGCAGGAAACACGCTCCCAGTAACAAAGTCAGTTTCATTCGGTTCATCACAGTCGGCCCTTTCATTGTGAATCATGTGACGCTACAGGATTCTGAATTTAAAAAACAGTTTGCTTCAAAGTTAATCTGAATCGCTACTTCCGTTTTCGCTCTAAGATCACCTCCCTTACTGTTAATATTCTCCGAGAACCTTCCCGTCGTTGCGGGTACATAGATTTTTCAATGTTTCCAGATTCATATTCTCACTCAGAAATCGAACCGAGCCATCCGTCAACAGACACTGTGTGCCGCCACTATGCGCTGAAATCAGTGGATTATTAGGCCCCCCATCCGTATGAATGCCCGGCAGCCCGCCGTCCTTGGTTCCAATCGGATAACGCACCGTTGTCAGGTTGAACACCGGAAACGCCGGCGTGAAACCACCTGGCCCCAATAATTGGGGAGGCGTCCCGACACTCACCGTTCCCGCGGCCCAGCCACTCGGATTCCCCGCGTCGACACGCAAACTGACTCCCGACTTCAGCACCGAGCTGGAGATCTCTCCCACCACAATCGTATTTGATGAACCGTCTGTAATATCACCAATCGCGATGGTCCGATTTGGAATCAGCACGCCCCCCGCAGCAACCCGCCCATCCAGGTGGGGCAGACAACAGAGTGAGTTATCCGTGGAAGGAAACAGATCATCCGAAAAGTGAAGTTGATCGCCCGTCACCGTACCGGTATTCGTCGCCCCTGCGATCCCCGCATAGTGGGGCATCGTCATATTCACCCCGGGTACCAGGGCACCATTCACGCGGGCCTCCAGCGGACTCGACGGACACAGCATGACAGGCATACTGACATCTGCCACCAGTGCCGGATTCAAAGGCGTGAACCCGCAGCTGGCGACATCGTGATTATACTTGTTGTAAAGAGTGCCATACTCCAGATAAGGCAGCAGCCCCACCCACCAGCTCGACCCGAAACCAAGGTACTGGTTCCTGACCCCCAGCGGAAATACCAGGTAATCGCTATGATAATTCTGCAGCGCCAGACCGACCTGCCTGAGATTGTTTTTGCACTGGGAACGCCGGGCGGCCTCCCGCGCCTGCTGAACTGCAGGCAGCAATAGTGCAATGAGTACAGCGATAATAGAAATAGATACCAGTAATTCAATCAGTGTAAATCCACGTCTTTGATCAGGTGTGCGTAACATTTCTTTGGCCCTTTGTATGAACGTTTTTGCACCTCAAGATCATTATGTAATGTTTAAATTGGAATAACAAGAACTTCCTCACAAGAAATAACTGGCAACGCATTCAGCTGTTTCCAGGTTTGCGCAGATCAGTACCAGGTAGGCATTCACCGGCGCGTGAGTGCTTCTCTCCATCTCAAGTACCGAAAAACGGTTCGCTGACCGATCAGCAGGGACCAGGTTTTTATAAATTTCTGAGACTCCCTGCCCCTTTCTCACTTTCTGGTCACGGTTTGACACCAGCCCCCTCCCATTTATCCAGCGCACTTCTGTCTCCAAAACTGAATAGATTGACCTTGATCGGCACTCCCCGAATCATAAAGTTGTGAAATTGTGCTTCGCGCGCGAGGCGGATGATCCGAGCACGGGAACACCGCGAACCAGCGCCCCAGGATCACCTGAATCGCCGTCGATTTTTCCGGTTTTTCACCGGAACAGACAGCACCGGTTCCCAATGTCTCGTAGAATTTCAAATCATTTCGGAGCACTTTCAGAGCATTTCAAATGCATCTCACCAGCAACTCAGTGAACCTCACACTGAACTCAACGCCGGCAATCCCCTTGACGCCCCCACGCCGTTCCACATAATCCTCACCAGCACTCAAGGAGTATGCCTGACAGCCGACAGATCTCTTTACAGCAGATGCGCCAGTCAGCCAAATGAGCCACAGGGGGCCTAAGCCCGGTTAAAACGACTTTGGTAGCGACCATTCATTTTACGGACCGCACGCCGATCGCAGATTGAGAAACAGCCAGATCAAACGAGCCATTTTAGGCAATGGGGCGCACCACCCAAGCTGAAAATCCAACAGCTGAAAAACGCGAACAGCAGCGCCAGACTTCACCGTTGACCAGGGAACAGAATTCGAAGTCTGGAACAGAATCAGGCACTCAATCCCAGGGAGCATCGCTATAATATCTTGAGGGAAGTCGCAAGCGTCTTGACAGGTTGCTCATAAATTACGGGAATCAGACTTCGGATGAGCTTTCTTCAATCACTGGAACTGGATCAGATACTCAATCTGGCTGAAGCAATTCTCTGGATTTCGATTGCGGGTCTGTTTCTAGTCCGATTGCGTCACCGGCAGCAAAACAGAGATCTAGCCATCACCTGCAGCATCGCATTCGCGCTGTTCGGAGTCTCCGATCTGATCGAAATCTCAACCCGCGCCTGGTATCAACCCCTTCCACTCTTCATCCTGAAAGCAGTCTGCGTTGTCACGTTCATCACAGTATACATCACCTACCGCAAACGCCGTAGCGGAAAGCTTTAAAGCTGTCGGGGATTACCACGTGGACGTGTGGTGCTTTTCAGGGAAAGACGAACGGTTGTATTGCTGGTCCATTTTTCATTGTCGAAGGGGGTGCCGCGGACGATGCTTTTTCTGACCACCGTAGAGTCGCCCTGTTTTCAATCCGTATCAGTCGCGCAACGCGGCTTGTTCAGCATTCGAAATTCTTCCCCGGCAGCACAAATTCGTTTGGCTCTGCGCATACCCAATGTCTAGCAGAAACCAGTGAGAGTGAAAACAGAAAAGAGTCCTGCCCGATTTATCTGAGAACAAGTACTCGTAATACCACTCCGCAGATTTTACAATCACTCAATTTCCTGATCCTAAAATCAGCCGCCGTGAGCAACCGCCGGGCAGAACAGGATTGGTCCTGACCCCTTTTTCTGTTGACCGCCCCTGTGACGTTTCATTTTCTTTTTCGGTAAAACCTCTCCCCACCTATCCCAGCGTGATACAAGCGAAATATGAGCCTCACAAATGGTTTTACCATCAGAAAGCTTGACATTATTCCAGCAAGAATTGCATAATTAGACGTTCAATTCCAGCAAGAACTGCATAATTAGACGTTCATTTCTGGAGAAAATAACATGTTGAAAAATGCCGTATTTGTCCTGCTGTTGTTCTTGTTCCCTTCCACCACCTATGCCCAGACAACATCGACTGGTAAATGGTCCGTCTACAAGGTGTATAACAACATCAATAGAGAACCAGAGGTTGTTACTTCTGGATTGAGCGAAGATGCGGCAAGGTCACATGCAAAATACAAGAACTCAAAATTAAAACTGACTGATAACTTCTCATATACGGCTGAAGGTCCATCTCTTCCTTTGAAGTCAGCAACACAAGACCCACCAAGAGCATCTACTCCTAAACCGGGAATGAAGCTGAATCCAATTCCTGATGATCAACTGTTTGATCCGAAAAAGAAAATGGAGGAAGAGAAAAAGACCATTCCTGATAACCAGCTATTTGATAGAAGTAAGCAAGCAGATTCATTGACTTACAAAATATGGGGTGAAGTTAGCTATGATGCAGGTAGAAACTGGAAAATATATCCTAATACAACGGTCAGTTTCGCATACAGAATAGACAGTGAAGAAAGTGTATATCAAGAAGTAATATCAAAATATAAACAAAAAGTCATCTCTGCAAAATTGTATGAAGCTGTAGAACAGCAAGGCAACAAGGACATACGATTCCGAGTAAAGTATTCGAGCAGAAATTTATCATTAATCAATCAGTACAAAGAATCTAAAAGGTACCGTGTTGAAAGACGTTGGAAGTATAGCGAAAATGACAAGTTTAAAGAATGGTCTGATGGGAACACTATTAAGTCATATTTTGACAACCGAAACGATGCTGAAAATTACGTAAGTGAATTTAAATTAAAATATAAGCAAATCTTAGACTCAATTGTCTCTGAATTTCGTATTATTGACACTAAGAGTACGGCAGTGTCTCCACCTCAAGTCTCAAGTAAGCTGGTAAGCGACAATAAACCCGCCGTACAATCATTGGTCGGTAAGTGGGGGAAAAGCTATCACCCTTCACTTGAAATAAAATCCGATGGTGCAATTATCTGGAAGTATATGGGATACAGCTATGGCAACCGAGATGACTTGTTTAAGCGTAAGGCTGAAGTGAGAAACTATAAGCAAGATGGAAACAAAATAAGTTTTGATGTTCGACAAACATCAAGTAAATACAACTATGACAACCTATCTGGTACATTTACAGGCGAAGTCAATGATGATGTACTCACAGGCAAATTCAATGCTTTAAGTGGAAACGTGAAAAATTTGTATTTGCCCAAAGCACCATCCCAAGAGAAATAACCACCTCATGCCCGACCCTCTCGACCAATTCCACAACGAGCCTGAACCATCTCAGGAAGATTTACTAGAGATGATGGACATACTGCATCAGATGGCTCTCGATGATTATGCAGCAGAGTTTGCGAAGAATTTGAAGCCAGGGGACAAATAGAAGGGGGCAGCGACTGTCCTGAGTGACTGATCCCGCTCAGTTCTTTCGGGATTTCTGTGCAGACAGCTGGGCGTAATAGAAGCTCACTGCCTGAATCTGCTCCGGCTTCAATCCATCGACGACGGCGTGCATTAAATTCGCCGTTTTTGTTCCCCCACGTTTCCGCTGCTGAAACAGTTCCAACTGCCGCATCAGGGAATCCGGAGCCTGACCGATCAATGTCGGATAGGAATTCTCAAACGACTGACGTGTTGTCGGGTGACAGTCGGCACACGCCCCCACTCCCTGATCTGGAATCCCTTCCGCTGCGATCTTCGCTCCCCGTTCCACGGCCGCATTCCATTCTTCGGGAGAAATATCAGCGGATTTCCGTCCTGGTTCAGTACGCTCGACAGGATCGGCAGGCTGCAGCCGTGCATAGAAACGGGAGACTTCCTGAATCTCATCGTCCTGTAACGGCCCCGCGACGATCTGCATCGTTCCACTATGCCGCATCCCCCCGCGATAGGCTTTGAGCGACTCTTCCAGGTAAGCAACGTTCTGTCCGGCCAGCCGGGGGAATGCCCCCAGGCCCCGCCCCTGACCGTCCAGTCCGTGACAGCCCGCGCAGACTTCAATCACGGTGTGCGGCACCTGCAGGTTTTCTCCCTCTGCGGAAGCGATGGACTGACCACTCTGCTTGTTATGTTCTCCCCACACCAGTTGCTCGTACTCAGCCAGCGAGAGCTCCGGATACTTCTGCAGGAACGCCACCACGGACCAGATTTCATCTTCGCGTTTCAGATTGGGCCACGCCGGCATCGCTGTCATCTTGATGCCATGCTTGATGACGTAGTACAGTTCTGCAGGCCCCTTGTGAGGCACTATCTCAGCCAGATCAGGCGGTTTGGGAGTCATCCCGAACACCAGTGCCGAACGCCCGGTTTCCGGCGCGCCGTGACATTGCCTGCAACCGATCTCATAGTGTCCGGCTCCCTGGGCCACCAGCGCCGCGTCATCCAGCTCCGGAACAGTGATGCCGCTGCTTTGTGTCGCTACGGCGCGATCCTTGGTGAAGTTGAGAAACCAGCTGGTGATCGCCCAGTGTCCCGAACTGGCCCTGATCGGTATCAGGCCACTCACGACGACCAGCGCCCCGCCGCAGGCCAGCACCAGCAGTAGCACCGCAATGATTTTCAGTGCCTGTTTGTATGACTGTTTCATGGTTTTCACTCCTTGGGTTGTCGTTCGCTTCGAACCAGGTCCACCGTCAACCAGACCCCACCGGACAGGTAAACGATCCCCCCCGCGACCAGCATGATCGCTCCCCCCAGATGCTGATCCTGCAATGCGGACAACGAACCGTATCCCTGGTGATGTGCATACACCGAGCGCGGCGCCAGGGCTAGCAGAGCCCCCAGCAGCGTCATGTGCATGGAGGTCAGCAGCAGTCCCACCACGCCGGCAGCACTCCGGGACCGTGTCCGGGGAAAGGTTCCTCCAAAAGCGGAGATCCAGACCGCGATGCCCGCCAGCAGGAAAGAGCCCTGCTCCGCGACCAGTCCCCAGGTCGACATCCGGGCCACATGATGCAGCCCCGGTGCATGCCAGGCCCAGACGATAATCAGTTCCGCGACAGACGCAGGGATCGGCGCGAAAAATACCGGCCAGCGGATCACCGGATCGAAGCGGGAACCGGCCAGTGCCAGGCTGATTAGCGGGGCAGCCACTGCCACCACCAGCATATGCATCGTCATGTGCGCAAAGAACGCCTGGTGTGCCAGTCGCGGCAACGGTCCCAGCCAGGCGATCACCAGGCTGACCAGCCCTGCCAGCAACAGCCAGCGCTGCACCGGCACCACCTGACCGGTCGTCTCCTCAGTTGAGGGTGAGAGCTGTTGCTCTTGTGTGCGATATTCGGTTGCGGTCATTTTCATCAGTCACAATTCCCGATAAACAGAGCCACAGCTGCGACGAACAGCGTAGCGATAATACTCAATGCCGAAAGCAGAAAGGTGGCCAGTCCCAGAAACCGATATCGATCCAGCGGCGTATCGTCATCGGGAGACAGATCCTGCGAAAGATGCCGATGCCTGCGAAATCCGATCCAGCCAAACCAGCCCATCACGGCGACCGCCACCGCGGTATAAACGCCGATCGCCACTCGTACCGTCATAAAACCACTCTCCATGCCGACATGCTTGGCACACCAGATAGCTGCCGTCAGATAACAGGCCAGCAGATGCACCGCCCAGATAAACGGAGGGAGAAACATCAGCCAGATGCGCTCATGCCGTTCATGAAATTCGTCAGAATGCTGTCGGTCCTCTTTCATCGTCGTCCTCATGAAACACTGGGAAATCCTGCGATCACGCCGACCGTAATCACCACTGTCAACGCCAGAAAATGCCAGTACAACGCCACATTCACTATGTCAGCGTCATACCGGGCCGTCATGCGTCCCGCCGCCCGCCGCGCCAGACAGTACAGCTGCATCACCACACCGAGCACCGCATGCAACGCCGTCCACCCCACCAGAACCCAGACCACCGCCGGATAAACGTGCTCCGTCGGGTCCAGTCCGGTCAGCCAGGGCCCCGCCAGCAACGCACCGGTCCCGCCGACAGTAAATAGCGCCGCCAGTGACAGCAGCAGGTAGAACCGGGCACCGAAGTCACGACGATTCCAGTGCCGCGCCAGTAAAGTCAATCCGTAAGCGACCAGCAGCAGCAGCATTCCCGTTACGGGCCAGAAGACTCCTGGGCCGGGCAGCGGTTCGGGAGGATAGTCGTCGTGAATTGTCCAGTAAAAAAAGTAACCGAATACCAGCGACATAAACGCGGTCACATCCGCGGTCATCGTGATAAACATGGCCCACCAGCCGACCGCCTGGGGACCGGAGAGATACAACGGCAGACTCACTCCCAGCCCCACGTCTTTGTTTTCCTTTTCCGGTATCCAGGCGGTCCCGGTCCAGACCCATCTCAGGATCACACCACAGGCAATCACCCCGCTGAGAATCGCCGGCCACCACCAGTGATACGTCGCAAAAATGAAAAAGCCCCCGGTAAACAGCGCCGCGAAAAACGTCAGAAATGTCGGCCCCCCAACCCGCAGACACTGAATCGGTGTGGCATCGATTACGGAGCTGACTATCGTTTCCCGCTTCCCCTCCTCGGCGTCAGGCAGATAAAACCGGGCTTCATCTACATCGTTCACAAAACCGGGCTGCTCCCATAACGGATAGCGACTGTTGATCACGGGAATCGAACGCACGCCCCACGGCTGGTCCGGCATTTCCGCCAGCCATTCCAGCGTCCCCGCCTGCCAGGGATTCCGCTCCGAGAGTGCCTGCTGCCGGCGTGGCCTGAAAACATCGATCAGAAACACGACAAATCCAGCCGCCAGCACAAACGCACCGATGCTGGAGATCAGATTCCACAAATCAAGCCCCATGCCCGCAGGATACGTAAATACGCGGCGGGGCATCCCCAGCAATCCGAGGATGTGCATCGGGAAAAAGGCCACGTTAAACCCGATCAGCACCAGCCAGAAGACAATCGTGCCGACCCGTTCGGAAAGCTGCTTCCCGGTCACCAGCGGAAAGAAATAATAGAAGGCCGCCATAATCGGAAAGATCGTTCCGCCAATCAGCACGTAATGCAGATGACCGACGATAAAAAATGTATCATGCGCCTGAAAATCAAAGGGCGCCACCGCCACCATCACACCCGTCAGGCCCCCGATGATGAACGTCGCCAGCCCCGCAAAGATAAACAACAGACAGACCGAACGCTTCACGTTTCCCGCCGTGAGTGTCGCCAGAAAACAGAAAATCTGCACTCCCGTCGGAATTGCCACGGCCTGTGAGGCCGCAGAGAAGATGCCGATCGAGATCCCGGGCAGCCCCGTCGTAAACATGTGATGCACCCACAGACCAAAACTCAGGAAGCCGGTCCCTACTGCAGAGAGGACCACCCAGCTGTAGCCCACCATCGGCGTCCGGGCGAAAGTGGGAATCATCATCGCCATCAACGCAATCGACGGCAGAAAGACGATATAAACTTCCGGATGCCCGAATATCCAGAACAGGTGCTGCCATAACACAGGATCCCCGCCCCGTTTCGGATCGAAGAACGGCCAGTCGAATGCCCGCTCCATTTCCAGCAGGATGTCTCCCGCGATCAACGGCGGAAACGCAAACAGGATCATTCCTGCCACCACGAGAATATACCAGCAATACAGGGGAATCAGGTTGATCCGCATCCCGGGGGGACGGCACTTCAGCACTCCCACGATCAATTCAATCGCGGCAGCGATCGAGGCGATTTCAATAAATGTTAAGCCCAGCAGCCAGATATCCGCGCCGACACCGTCCTGAAACGCACTCGTCAGCGGCGGGTACATGAACCAGCCCCCCTTGGGCGCCGCACCGAAAAACAGGGAACCACACACAAAGATGCCGCCGATCAGAAAACTGAAATAACCGTAAGCCGACAGCCGGGGAAAAGGCAGATCCCGCGCTCCCAGCATCTCCGGCAACACCATGATTGAAAAAGCTTCGAAAATGGGAACCGCGAAGAGGAACATCATCACCGAACCATGCATGGTAAAGATCTGATTATACTGGTCCGCCGTCAGAAACGTGTTGCCCGGCACCGCCAGCTGAATTCGCATCAGCAGCGCCAGAACACCGCCAAACAGGAAGAAGGCAAACGACGTGACCGTATACCACAGACCGACCTCGCTGTTATTCACCGCCGACCAGTAACGCCAGCCGCGCGGCGTCTCCCAGGCTTTCAACAGCCGGGCCGCGGACGGCGCGATCTCCGGCTCTGATTCTGAATTCGCAGCTGAATTTGTCGTGGCGGGTAGCGATTCCATCAGTTCGTTTTCATTTCAAATTGTCTAAGTAGGTTACCAGATTCGCGAGCTGTTCCTCTGTCAGCGCACGAAATTCAGGCATCTTGACGCCGGGCTTCAACCGCGATGTCTCTGTGATCCAGTTTCGATAATGGGCTCTGTCCGCAGTCAGCAGTCCGGCCCCCAATGTCTGGCGACTCCCCACATGGGTCAGATCCGGACCGATCGTTCCATCTGCATCTGTACCGCGCACCGAATGGCAGGCACCGCAGCCCGACTGCAGAAATACGGCTTCCCCTGCCCGCGCAGCGGCTACCTGCGGCAACTCGCGCGAGGCACGCTGCCCGGCCAGCCACTGCTCATACTCGTCGCGATCAACAACAACCACGCTGAAATTCATGAATGAATGCGACTCACCACAGTATTCCGCGCAGATCCCCCGATAGGTTCCCACCCGGTTCGGATGCAGCGTCAGTCGCGTGGTGCGCCCCGGAATCATGTCCACCTTGCCTCCCAGTGCCGGGATCCAGAACGAGTGCACTACATCACTGCTGGACAACAGAAATTCCACTGGCTCTCCCCGGGGCAGGTAGATCTCATTCGCCAGTTCCAGTACCCCTTCCTTTTCATCAGGGTAACGCACACGCCACCACCATTGACGCCCTTCGACCTCCACCTGCAACGAACCTTTCGGCGGACGAGCCAGCAGGGGAGGCAGCAGGCTCAGACTGAAAATCAGTAGCGTTGTCAGAATCAGCGTCGGCGCGATCACGCCACCTCCGATGATAAACAGGGCTGACTTACGACGATGATGGGCCACGGGATTGAGCAGCAGGCAGTAGATCGTCAGGCCGATCATTACAATCCAGATCACGGTCGCACCACCTAACATCCACCAGAACAGATCCGCAATCTGCTCTGCTCCTTTCCCCGCAGGATCTAGCGTGGACTGAGATCCCGTACAGCCGGTAAGCAACATTACCACTGTAAGCAGGACTCCCCTCGCTTGTGCAGGCATGGCAGGTATTTCCCGGTCTTTCGTTCCCCGACAGTCATATTCAGTCACGTTTACGGAGCCCCGACTCGACGATCATAAGCCCCGACAGAGTGTCACATCAGTCTGCATCAGGAAAATCGCAATTAACGTGCCTCTGAGACAGAAATCACCAATCTTACCACGTCAGACTGACATACCGCTCGACTCTCCAGGCGTCTCAGCAGTCAAAACAGAACGACAGTCAGCCGATAATTACGAAAGCCACGACTGGGCTTGAAGATATCCGTTTTCCGGAAATCAGCAGCCACAATCTTGTTACACCCTGCCAGCCTCAATTAATCGCCCGCTGACAAACCGCCCTGATCGATCGACAACCAGTGAAACTCAATCGCAGAGGCGTCGCCTCAGCAATGAATTTCTCATACTGCAAAAACAGCATGTGACGAACCGTAGCGTAAGCTCTTTCCACTGTTTATGTTATAAAAACAGCAAAGAAGCCCGATCGCTCTTTTTATTCCGCGATTCTTGTATTTTTCCTGCGATACCGCGTCGGGTTCGCCCTCTCAAAGGTGATCTATTCACTGACAGAGGGTCTGTCAGCGATCGAATCTGGAACTGAGAGGGCTTACTGATGAAACTCAAATCCAACTTCACCTGTGCTGCATTGCGTTTGATTCCGCAACTGCTCCAACGGCAGGCCAAACAGAAACGACGACGCGCAGCCCGGGCAGCCACCCAGTGCAGACAACCCGCAGCCTGTTTGATCGAATCGTTAGAAGACCGCAGGCTGCTCACAGCCGCCTTTGCTGAATTCATCGACCCCAATCCGAGCGCAGACAATGGTTTTGGTGACTCGGTTGTTCCCCTCAGCACTGGCAATGTCGTGATCACAGCTCCCTGGGACGATACAGGGGGAGAAGATGCCGGCGCGGTATATCTGTTCGATGGCTCTACCGGAAACCTGATCAGTACCCTCATCGGCTCGACTGATGACGATCGCCTCGGTTTGAGTGGAGTGACGGCCCTCGCGACGGGTAATTATGTCATCTGCAGTCCTTATTGGGACAACGGCTCCTGGGACGATGCCGGAGCGGTTACCTTTGGAAACGGAAATACCGGGGTCAGCGGAACGGTTTCCTCTTCGAACAGTCTGGTGGGAACCTACTACAATGATTATCTGGGGCGCATCAACTCTAACAACGACATCAGCGCTGTAACTGCCCTCCCGAACGGGAACTATGTTGTCAGCAGCCCTAACTGGGACAATGCCGCTGAACAGGATGCCGGCGCTGTTACATTTGGGAATGGACACACAGGGGTAACAGGTTCCATCACGGCCAGTAACAGTCTGATCGGCACGACCAGCTATGATGCCGTAGGCGGTACCGGAGTCACTCTCCTCGATAATGGAAACTATGTGGTCAGCGCCCCCAACTGGGACCAGATCAGAATCGAAGAGGGAGGTTTCGTCCAGCGAACGAGAGATGTCGGTGCAGTAACCTGGGGCAGTCAATCCACCGGAGTCACAGGGATCATCTCATCCTCAAACAGCCTGGTGGGATCACAGACAGATGATTACGTGGGCGGTATGTATCTCGGAAATTCGGGGGTGACCGTGCTCCCGAATGGGAATTATGTCGTGAGTAGTCCCTATTGGAATAATGGAACCGTAACACAGGCTGGCGCTGTCACATTTGGTAACGGTAATTCGGGTACCACAGGCATTGTGTCCGTCAATAACAGTCTGGTCGGATCTTCGATCTCGGACCATGTAGGCAGCATTGAAGCTTTCAACGGTGTCAGTACTGAAACGAGCATCACAGTCTTATCCAACGGAAACTATATTGTCTCCAGTCCCTACTGGAACAACGGTTCGGTCCTGAATGCCGGAGCAGTCACCTTCGCCAGTGGAACAGCAGGCATCAGCGGAGTGATTTCCTCAACCAACAGCCTGGTCGGTTCTTCAACAAATGATGAAATTGGCGGCTGGACCTGGGGGGGCATGCGTAGTATTACCGAACTCAGCAACGGAAATTTTGTAATCAGCAGCCCTGACTGGGATCATGGCTCCGCAACCGATGCGGGTGCCGTCACGTTCGGTAATGGAACGACTGGCGTCACAGGAGTCCTCTCCGCAGCCAACAGTCTGGTAGGCTCCTCCAGCGACGACCAGGTCGGGTTATTTGATTACTATGGACTCTCGTTCGTTACCACGCTGACTAACGGCAATTACGTCGTCAGCAGCCCGTTCTGGGATAATGATGATTTGAGCGACGCAGGTGCTGTCACCTTTGGTAACGGCACCACTGGCACCACTGGCATAATCACTTCGGCCAACAGCCTGGTCGGTTCCAGCAGTGATGACAGCCTGGGATTTACCAATTCACAAGGGATCTCTGCCGTGACGCCGCTTTCGAACGGTAACTATGTTGTCAGCAGTCCAGACTGGGACAATGGCTCCAACCAGGATGCAGGCGCATTCACTTTTGGAAACGGCATCAGTGGAACCAGCGGTATCATTAATGCATCCAACAGTCTCGTAGGTTCCAGCGCAGATGATGAACTCGGAAGTATGGATTTTGAGCAGACTTCCGCCGTCACGGCCCTGCCCAATGGCAACTATGTTCTCACCAGCCCTTCCTGGGATAACGGTGATCTCTACAACGCGGGTGCAGTCACGTTCGGTGATGGAACCACGGGTGTAACCGGAGTGATTTCAGCTGCGAACAGCCTGATCGGAACCATAGATAATGACCGTCTGGGATATTCCGGAGTTACGGTGCTTACCAACGGCAATTATGTCATCACCAGTCCCTTCTGGAACAACCCGAACGGAGAGTACGGCATCGCTTATGCTGCCGGTGCCGTCACGTTTGCCAATGGCAGCACCGGTATTACAGGAACGATCTCAGAAAGCAACAGCCTGGTTGGTACCGACAGCGACGACACTGTAGGCGGCACGAATTATGATGGCTTTACCGGAGTCATCCCCCTGACCAATGGAAATTACGTCGTCAGTTCACGGAACTGGTCGGTTGGTTTAGAGGCAAATGCAGGTGCAGTCACTTTCGGTAACGGCACTACCGGGGTCCAGGGACCAGTCTCCTCTGAGAACAGTCTGATTGGCACTCAAATTGGTGACCTTGTCGGAGACATCAGCTTCACAGGTTTTAACAGTGTGCACGCTCTCCCAAACGGAAATTACGTTGTAATGGCCAGCTACTGGGATAACGGCACCATTCAGGACGCTGGAGCGATTACATTAGGCAATGGTTCAACAGGCACCAGTGGCGTTATCTCAGCCAATAACAGTCTTGTGGGATCGTCTCATTATGATTACCTCGGCATCAACGATCCCGAAGGAACCTATGAACTGACAATTCTCGACAACAGTAATTTTCTGGTGACCAGCCCTGGATGGGATATGGGGGCAAACTACAACCTCGCAGCAGTGACCTTTGGCAATGGAACCAACGGAATCAACGGTCCTCTCTCTGCAAATAACAGCGTCTCGGGTCAGAATTCGAGAACCGAGCTTCCCCGGATCATACTGGATGCAGTCAATAATGCGTTCTACATTTCTTATTCGGATCAGGGAAAGGTCTATGCGGGATCGCAGGGAACGGGACTGGTTCAAACCAGCATCGATGAAATCTCTGATCTCAGTCTCGATAAAAATGCAGCACAACAGACAGTTAACCTTACCGGTATCACAGCAGGTGGTGCGGCAACGAACCCCAGGCGGGTTACTGCGACCAGCAATCACCCGGCACTGATTCCCGATCCGACCGTAATTTACAACTCGCCGGCGGAAACAGGCAGCCTGACGTTCACACCTGTAGCAGACCAAACTGGTGTCGCCATCATCACCGTAACTGTCGAAGATGGTGGACTTGATAGTGATCTGGATACCCAGGAGGATAATGGATTCTTTCAGCACACTTTCAGTGTATTCGTTGACTACTCTGGAGAATTAGTATCTGCTGAAATCAACATGCAGGTTGTCAACTCCCCTACAGAAATCAACGCGAATGGTACCGCCTCGAATTTACCTGATCACCAGTCAGACGTCCTGGAATGGTCCTCGTTCTGGGTGGAACTCTGGGTAAATACGGATGACAATTTCAGCCAGGGAATCTTCTCCACGAGTCTCGACCTGAACTATCAGAGTGCCTATACCACGGCAACCGCAATCGAGTTCGGGCCTGCATTTTCCCTGAATCAGAGCGGCACCATTGACGATGCCTCCGGAAGCATCACCGGCCTGTCTGCAGAGACAGCCCAGACCGATCTGGGAGTTTCCGAGCACCTGCTTTTTGCCCGCATCAAATTTGAATCGCTGGCCAACGATGGTGTCGACCTGGATCTGGAACAGCAGCAGATCGGTCCCCATGACCTGGAGCTCACTTTTACCTCTGCAGAAGTCAGCCTCGTCTCCGGTTTACCCGTCACCATCACCGACAGCCCGCTGCAGACAACCAGTATCTGGGCGAATCCTTATGACCTCAATGACGATGATGCCATCACGTTTAAAGACTTGCTCCTGTTCGCCAGTGTCTATGGCGAGATACCCAGCCAGTCGCAATCCGATTATGCCTGGTTTGCTGATCTGAATCAGAACGATCGTGTTGAATTCAAAGACTTGCTCCTGTTCGCCAGCAATTACGGCAAACGCAAACTCGAATCGCCTGCGATCATTTATCCCCTCAATTATCCGGACGCGTGGAACAATCAGTTAACACTTGCCGCAGCTGTCCCTGCACCACAGAATCCCACTCCTTTATCTCAGACCACAGCGGAAGAGGTATTGCACACGGCTAAAACAGATCTCACATCTCAGCTCTCTCCAGAAGATCAGCTGCAACGGAACGCGATCAAGGTCCAGGTCGTTGATCTCCAGGGATCTGTGCTGGGACGTGCAGCAGAGAATACGATCTATCTCGACTCCACCGCTGCGGGTCAGGGCTGGTTCATCGATCCGACACCTCGTGATCATAGTGAATTTCAGCAAACAGACGACTTATCCTTAGTCGCTCTGCCGGACAGCGACGCAGACGGTCAGGTCGATCTCTGGACAGTCATCCGCCACGAGCTCCTGCACCTGTTGGGATACGAACATCAGGAACAGGGTCTGATGGAAAGCACGCTCCAACCGGGAGTCCGTAAACTGACCGAATGGGAACAGGACGCCGACCTCTATTTCGCCTCGCTGCAGGCAGAAACGGAACTCAGTCCGTTTTAATCCGCAACGGTTTCGATGAGTTGTGACTGATATTCCTGGCACTGCTCCATGAGCCGGTTGGTCAGATAGATCGCCTCAACCACATCCATGGTCGTCGCAGCATCTCGTAACTGATCGGCCGCCGCAGCCACTTCAGGCAAGTTCTGCGCTGCAGCCAGCGTGTGAATTTCATCTGCCAGCTTCGCAAGTCCATCAAAGTCCTGCCTGTCAATCATCTGCCCCAGTCCGTCCATGGTCTGACCCAGCCGCAACGCCGCTTCCGAAGAAATCGCGGGCTCTTGCACTGCAGGCCCCTGTGAATCGGGCGTCTGTCCAACAGGCGCCGGTTCCCGCGCGACTGGTTCGCTGAAGTCCATATCCCGGGGAACGAGGTCCCACCGCGAAACCTGGTTTCGCCCGCCCCGTTTGGCGGCGTACAGGCACTTGTCGGCTTCGTCCAACAGGTCCTGGGCGTTCTCTGCCCCCAGGCTGACGGCAGTCGCACCAAAGCTGGAGGTCACTTTCAAATCTTCGAATTCAAGACGCTCGACTGCCCGGCGGTACTCCTCGGCCACCTGGGCGGTCTGATCAATGTCATGTCCCGGCAGGAGAATACAGAACTCTTCTCCCCCATAACGGCAGAGTACACCCGGTGCTGTGACCAGTTCCATCAGCGTCGCACCAATTCCTTTTAATACCAGGTCACCGGTTGAGTGCCCATGATTGTCGTTGATCGACTTGAAATGATCGATATCCAGCAGCACGCACCCCAATGGTGTCCCTTGCTCTTGTGCTTCTGCCCAGAGGGTCTCCATCTGTTCGTAGAACGAACGTCGATTCAGACAGGAGGTCAGCGGATCGCGCGTCGCCAGGTATTCCAGTTCCTGATTTTTCTGCTGAATTTCTTCTCGCGATTCGTGCAATGCCTGCAGCATCTCGCGTAACTCGGATTTCTTTTTCTCCAGTTCGGTCACATCTTCAAAACTGACCAGCACTCCCCGCGATCTGCCTTCATCGTCCAGCACCGGTGCGCAACTGACAACAAAACAGTCAGCGACTGTCGTATTGCTTTCCAGTGACAATGTAATCCCCTTGTGGGTTGCCCCATCCGTTAAGACTTGTGTCCAGGGCAGTACGCTTTCCGATTCAACCTCAGTCTCGCTCTGAATCATCCACGGCAGTTTGCCAACCGGCTGCCCCTGCAACTGTTCGGGCGTGGTCCGCAGTGCGCGTGCAATCGTTTTATTCGCCAGGACAATCTGCTCTTTCGTATCCAGAATCAACAGGCCACCGGCCAGCGTATCTAATGCTTCCTGCACCCGTCCCGGAATCACCCGGGACGGATTTAGCGATTGCAGGGTTTTCCGCAGAAAGAGAACGAACAGCAGAAAACAGCATCCAATGACAAAAACGATATAGCGTGTCATCGGCCTGTGCCAGAGGGACAATAGTCCCGCCTGCTTTTCCGGATAATAAATCTCCAGTTGTCCCCAGGCCAGATTCTGCTCCCGCAGTTCGATCCGAACCTGATTGAACTTGCTGGCGAGATCAGCATCAGCCAGATTGACTGTCGGACCTGCGTGTAGAAAGACCTCTCCATCCTGCTTTCTGAGCACGGCACTGCTGATATCGGGATTATGTTGTACGACCGCTTCGAGATAATCCTGGAGTGCTTCAGAATTCCCCTGGGTCAGAAACAGCGAACTGCTGACCGCCAGTGCCTCACAGTAGCGGGCCCGGTCTTCCATCTGCAACCGCGACAGGTTCGGAGCCAGATTCAGGCTGCAGGCAATCAACATCGTACTCAGCGTGAGTATGACCAGTCCTGCGACAATTCGAAAAGTGACTGAAACACGCATTAGAGCAACTCACTTTCGTTAACGGGAGCGGAGGCTTCGGCCTGCTCGATAATACTCTGCAGAGAATCTCCCTCCTCGTCGCAAACCTCACCAAACTGGTCAAGCACCGCAATCGGGTCCATAAATCGCCAGGTCGGCAGACTGCTGGCCAGCCCCGCCATCAGATAGCCTCCCTGTAACAGCCAGATCAACAACCCGGATGAAACCGTCGTCGTGACCACCGCCGCGGCACTGATCAGTCGCTGTTCAGAATCAGCCGTCAGGTTTACCTGTTCCTGAATGTCCTCGTAGCGGGTACTCACCAGTTCAGAATAGACCACACTCGCCGTATTGACTTCCAGCCTGTGCGTCACTGGATCGAAGGATGCCTGTAGCAGCGCCATCCGCGTCGTATGCCAGCCCCCGGCCTCGTAGCCAAAATCCGTAACCAGGTTGCTGGTCGAAGTCACAACCGAAAAGTCGGGCAGAATGCCGCCCGGTGTACCGGTATCGACGGGAGAGCCATTACTGAAAAATACACTGCTATCAACTTGTGTCTCCCGGCCCCGTTCTGCTAACAGATCCCCCTCTCCTGCAGGGAGTTCAGAAAAGATGATATCTTCATTCCCGGTACCGCTGCCGGAGCCGTCTCCCGATCCCCCTGTGTCCGTCGTATCATCGGGTGGATCAGGCTGACTGGGATCATCAGAATTGCCTGGATCGTCTGGCTGATCCGGATTGGAGGGGAAGAGCTGATTCACCTGATCCACGATTACCGTCAGTATCTGTGTCGCGGTTCCTCCCAGGTCATCACTGACCTGCACTTCCACTTCAAAGATATTTCCCCCCAGAGGCGAATCGAGCTCTGCAGACGCTGCAAATGACAGTTCGCCTGTATTCGCATCAATGTTAAACAGGTCCGCGTTGAGCCCCCCACTGACTGAGAAGGTCAGTATCTGAAGCCCCAGTTCAACATCGGTCGCTTCAATGGTAGCAACTGTCGACAGCACTCCGGAAAGCCGCAGGGTCGCACTCAGTCCCCCTCCGCTGGAAGTGATCACCGGTGCGTCGTTGACCGCCGTTACATCAACGGTCATCGTGCTCGAAGTTAACGCTTCCAGACTGCCATCACTGACCACATAATCAAAGCTGGCGTAAGCCACACCATTGCCGTTCTCCACTGGTACATAGGTCAAATCACCGGCATCAATGTCCGCGCGGCTGATAATCTGCCCCAGAATCACATCCAGACCGGACAGCTGCAAGATGCCTACCGCTGGCAGGGTACTGATTTGAATCCCGGCCAGGGGATCTCCATCGATGTCACTGAAATTGAAATCCGCTGCAGTGAAAGTGTAAGGCGTATCTTCATCCGTAGTGACTGTGTTATCCAGAGCCGTCGGTGCATCATTCACTGCAGTCACATTCACCGTCATCGTACCTGGTACTGACGCTTCCAGCGCACCATCACTGACCACAAAGCCGAAGCTGGCATACCCCACGCCGTTGGCATCAGGCACCGGCACAAACGTCAGATTCCCTGCATCAATGTCGGCTCGGCTGATCACCTGGTTGAGTGTCACATCCAGGCCCGACAACTGCAGCGTTCCCAAAGTAGCCAGCGCACTGATTCTGACACTGGCCAGAGAATCGCCGTCGATGTCGCTGAAATTGAAATCAGCGGCAGTAAAGACGTAAGCAGTATCCTCGCTGGTTGTCACCGTGTTATCAGAGGCCGTCGGTGCATCGTTAACCGGTGTCACATCGACCGTCAGTAAATTTCCGGGAGTCGATTCCAGTGCCCCGTCACTCACAGTGAACGTAAAACTGGCATAACTCGTTCCATTTGCATTCGCCGCTGGAACCAACACGAGGTTTCCCGCATCGATATCCGCTCGGCTGATCGCCTGATTTAATGTCACATCGACGCCCGACAACTGTAACGCTCCTGACGTCACCAGAGAGGTAATCCTGACACTGGTCAGCGGGTCCCCATCCACATCGCTGAAGTTGAAATCGGCAGCCGTAAAGATATACGGCGCGTCTTCATTAGTCGTCACTGTATTATCGGCCGCTGTGGGGGCATCGTTAAACGCATTCACGTTGATCGTCATGGTACTCGCGGGTGACGAGTAAAGCGTACCATCGCCGACACTGAAACCGAAGCTGTCATAACCGGTCCCACTGGCATTCGTGACCGGCGTAAACGTCAGGTTCCCCGCATCAATGTCGGCCCGACTGATCACCTGGTTCAGCGTCACATTCACGCCTGATAGTTGTAACGTCCCCACCGTTTCCAGCGCTGTGATCCGCACGCTGGCCAGTGAATCACCATCAATGTCACTGAAGTTGAAATCAGCGGCGGTAAACACATAAGGCACATCCTCACTGGTCGTCACGGTATTGTCTGATGAAGTCGGTGCATCATTGACCGGCGTCACATCGACAGTCAGCGTATAGGTTCCAGTCGACTCAAACGTCCCATCGTTGACGGAATACCCGAAGCTGTCGTATCCGGTACCGCTGGCATTCAGACCCGGCGTAAACGTCAGATTACCGGCGTCGAGATCCGCCCGCGAAATCACCTGGTTCAAGCTCACATCCACGCCTGACAACTGCAGTGTGCCCACCGACTCCAGGGACGTGATGGTCACACTCGCCAGGCTATCGCCGTCCCCATCAATAAAGTTGAAGTCCGCAGCCGTGAACGTGTAGGGAGTCTCCTCAGCCGTCGTCACGGTATTATCGGCTGCTGTCGGCGGCTCATTTACCGGCGTCACCGTAATCAGCATGGTCTGAGAATCGGAACCGCCATAACCGTCGCTCGCCGAGACGGTCACTTCATACACATTGTCAGTATTCGCGTCGATGGGGCTCTCGTAGTCAGGCGGGCTGATAAAGGCCAGCTCACCTGTCAGATTATCGATCGTAAACAGCGCCGCGTCCGTTCCGCCACTGATGGAATAGTTCATGGAATCCAGATCCGGATCACTGGCAGCCACCGTGGTCACCGCGGTTGTATTTTCAGCGACATTCGCGATCGCCGCCGGCCCACCACCATCAGAGGTGATCACAGGCGGATTGTTAATCGTATAACTGATCTGCACATTATCGACGTACAAATACTCGACAAACAGCAGTCCCAGCAGCCCGCCATCATAGCCGCTGTCGATTTGAATGCGGATCTGCGTATCAGCGGCTGCCCAGGCAGAGATGTCCCGACTGTAGCTACCCGTAAAGTCGGTCAGTACATCGAGCACAGTCCAGGAACTTCCGCCGTTATCCGAGATCTGTACCGAGAAAGAGTCGTTGGATTCAGTTCCTGAAGAAAGAGCATCGAACGACAGGGTCACATCGTGAGCCATCGACAGGTCGGCTTCGCGCGTTGCACTGTTGTCTGCACCGCTCTCACCAACCATCCGCAGCGTGCCTCCCATCACCCGCACATCACCATTGCTCGGGCTCTGAGCACCACCGGAACTGTCACTCTCGACCCAGCTGCTACTCCAGTTCACGGTCCCATCATTGTTACTGTATGACTGTGTCCCGAACTGATCCAGAATCATATTGCCTGGATCAGGCGTGATATCAACGGTCATCGTATTTGTGGCTACGGAATCGACCGTACCATCATTCACAGTGAACCCAAAACTGTCGTAAGCCGCACCGCTTGTATCCGCCACCGGAATAAACGTCAGATTCCCGGCGTCCAGATCAGCCTTGCTGACAATCTGGTTCAATGTCACATCAACGCCTGCAAGCTGTAAGGCCCCCACCGTTTCCAGTGAAGTGATCTGCACTCTCGTCAGAGCATCTCCATCGATATCCCCAAACCCAAAATCAGCTGCAGTGAAGGTGTAGACTGTATTTTCACCGGTGGTAACCGTATTGTCAGCCCCCGTCGGGGCGTCGTTCACAGGAGTCACATCCACCGTCAGCGTATATCCGCCAGCAGAATCAACGGTGCCATCATTCACTGTGAAAGTGAAACTGTCATATGCCGCTCCATTGGCATTCGGCACCGGCGTAAACGTCAGGTTCCCCGCATCAATATCCGCCCGACTGATCACCTGATTCAACGTCACATCCACGCTCGAAAGTTGTAACGCACCAACAGACTCCAGCGATGTGATCTGAATACTCGTCAGCGTATCCCCATCCGCGTCACTAAAATTGAAGTCGACTGCGGTGAAGGTGTATGCCGTATCTTCGCTGGTTGACACCGTATTATCAGCCGCCGTGGGTAGATCGTTCACCGGTATGACATCGACGGTCATGACATATGCAGCAACGGAATCGGCAGTACCGTCGTTCACCGAGAAACCAAAGCTGTCATAACTGACGCCGCTGGCATTCGCGACTGGCGTAAACGTCAGGTTTCCCGCATCGATGTCCGCCCGACTGATGACCTGGTTCAGCGTCACATCCACACCAGATAACTGCAAGGCCCCCACCGACTCCAGCGAACTGATTCTCACACTCACCAGCGAATCGCCATCGATGTCGCTGAAATTGAAGTCAGCAGCTGAAAAGACATAAGGGGTGTCTTCATTCGTGGAAACGGTGTTGTTCGCCGCCGTGGGCAGATCGTTAACGGGAATTACATCCACAGTCATCGTATAGGATACCGCGGAATCTGTAGTGCCGTCATTCACCGAGAATCCGAAACTGTCATAGCCGGAACCACTGTCATTCGCAACCGGCGTAAACGTGAGATTCCCGGCATCAATATCCACCCTGCTGATCACCTGGTTCAGCGACACATCCACGCCCGATAACTGTAAGGATCCCACCGACTCCAGCAAAGTGATTCTCACGCTCGCCAGCGAATCCCCGTCCACATCATTAAAATTAAAGTCTGCTGCAGTGAAGGTAAAAGTTGTGTCTTCACTGGTCGTGACCGTGTTATCCGCCGCTGTAGGCAGATCGTTGACGGAGGTCACATCCACGGTCATTGAGTACGCAGCAGCGGAATCGGCGGCACCGTCATTTACAGTGAATCCAAAACTGTCATAACTGGTTCCACTGGTGTTCGCGACCGGCGTAAACGTGAGGTTTCCCGCATCAATATCCGCCTGACTGATCACCTGGTTCAGCGTCACATCCACCCCTGAAAGCTGTAAGGCCCCCCCAGTCTCCAGCAATGTAATTCTCACACTCGTCAGCGGATCACCGTCGATATCATTAAAATTGAAGTCGGCGGCGGTGAAAACGTAGGTCACGTCTTCACTTGTCGTGACGGTATTATCCGCAGCCGTCGGTGCATCGTTAACCACGTTCACATCGACCGTCAGCGTAAAGGCAGTGACTGAATCCACCGTCCCGTCATTGACTGTGAATCCAAAACTGTCGTAGCTCGTACCACTCGCATTCGCTGCTGGCAAATAAGTCAGATTGCCTGCATCGATGTCAGCCCGACTGACCACCTGATTCAACGTCACATCTACCCCCGAAAGCTGTAAGGCTCCCAGGGTTTCCAGGGTCGTGATTCGAATGCTTGCCAGTGTATCCCCATCAATGTCGCTGAAATTAAAATCCGCGGCAGTAAAGACATATGCGGTATCTTCATTCGTCGTCACCGTGTTATCCGCCGCTGTGGGGGCATCATTCACAGGCGTGACGTCAACCGTCATGGCATACGAGGAAACTGAGTCTGCAGTCCCGTCATTCACGGAAAATCCGAAGCTGGCATAACCTGCCCCGTTGGCATTCGCCACCGGGGTAAATGTGAGATTGCCCGCATCAATGTCGGCCCGGCTGATGACCTGGTTCAGTGTCACATCCACGCCCGAGAGTTGCAAAGCCCCCACCGTTTCCAGTGAAGTAATCTGCACGCTCGCCAGCGAATCTCCCTCTATGTCACTGAAATTAAAATCGACCGCCGTGAAGGTGTAAGCAGTATCCTCACTGGTGCTCACAGTATTGTCAGCAGCCGTCGGTGCATCATTTACCGGAGTGACATCGACGGTCATCGTATTGGAGAGAGCAGAATCCAGCGTCCCGTCGTTCACAGTGAATCCGAAACTGTCGTAACCCGTACCACTGGCATTCGCCACTGGTGAAAACGTGAGATTGCCCGCATCGATGTCAGCCCGGCTGATCACCTGGTTCAATGTCACATCCACACCCGACAATTGCAGAGATCCCACAATCTCCAGAGCGGTAATCCGGACACTCGCCAGGGGACTCCCTTCGATGTCGCTATAATTAAAGTCGGCTGCGGTGAACGTGTAAGTCGTATCCTCGCTGGTGGTCACCGTATTGTCAGCAGCCGTTGGTGCATCGTTGACCGCGGTCACATCCACTGTCATGGTGTTCGAGGATGAAGACTCCAGTGCGCCATCATTGACAGTAAATGTGAAGCTGTCGTAACTCGAGCCATTGGCATTCGCGACCGGAGTAAATGTAAGATTGCCCGCATCAATGTCGGCCCGACTGACCACCTGGTTCAGCGTTACATCTACACCTGACAGTTGCAGTGCCCCAACCGTCTCCAGAGCCGTAATACGTACGCTCGCCAGGGTATCGCCGTCGATATCACTGAAATTGAAGTCGGCTGCGGTAAACGTGTAAGGCGTGTCCTCACTGGTCGTCACCGTATTATCTGCTGCGGCGGGTGTTTCGTTCACGGGAGTCACGGTCACCAGAATGGTCTGCGTATCACTACCGCCAAACCCGTCGCTGGCCTCGACAATCACTTCATAAATGTTGTCGGTGTTGTTGTCGGTCGGACTTTCATAATCGGGAGCAGAGATAAAGGCGAGTTCCCCCGTGACGTCATCGATCGTGAAACGACCCGCATCTGCGCCACCCGAAATCGCATAGGTCGGTGTATCCAGGTTCCCATCGGTCGCGGTTACGGCCGTCACGGCCGTCGAATTCTCAGCCACATTCACCACCGCCGCTGCTCCGCCACCATCAGAAGTGATTTCCGGTGCTTCGTTGACCGTGTAACTCACCTGCACATTGTCGATGTATAAATACTCGACAAACAGCAGCCCCAGCAAACCGCCATCATAGCCTGATTCAATCTGGATACGGATCTGTGTATCTGCTGCCATGTAGGACGAAATATCCCGGCTATAGGCTCCGTTATAATCCGTCAGGGTATCCAGCACGGTCCAGGAACTCCCCCCATTATCGGAAATCTGGACCGAGAAGGTGTCACCAGCTTCGGTTCCGCTGGAGACCGCATCGAAAGAGAGAGTGGCATCGTGAGCCGTGGAAAGATCGACCTCACGGGTCACGCTGTTGTCGGCCCCGCTGTCGCCCACCATCCGCAGTTCACCACCGGTGATTCTGACATCACCGGTACTGGCGCTCTGAGCGCCTCCCGAGTTATCGTACTCCACCCAGTTACCATTCCAGTTCTGGGTGCCGTCATTATTGCCATATGATTGACTGCCGAACTGATCACGCACCGTCTCCGTTGCCAGCAGACCCAGCCATTCATTCTGTACCAGGGATGAGAACACCACGTCGGTCTCCAGATCCCCCAGTTCATACTCCAGATCCCAGTCTCCCCCCAGGCTGGACGCACCCGTATCATCTGAACTCGCGGCGATGTCGGCTCCCGTCAGTTCCTGAATCTGTCTCAGCAATTCCTGACCGGAAGCGGTAGCTGCCAGATCACATCCGTAAAACAGCAGATCGGTTCCTGCAGAGAACGACTCACTCCAGCCGGTGATGGCTTCCGAAAAGCGATCGAGATTCTCCAGGCTCAACCAGGTCGCCCCCAGTTTGACCGACTGCGGCGTTCCATGCGAAACAAAATGGATCGCATCGACTTCGGAATAATTTTGTAACGCTTCACTGATCTGCAGGATCCCGTCCTGCTGACTGTCCAGTAGAATGATTTCGAGTTGACGCTGCTCGTCGTTCTGGGCCAGCAGGTCATCAATCAGCTGCTGGTAATGGTCGGTCGACTCATCGATAAATACGAGTTCCAGATCGCGATTTGCCTCGTCAAACGCATCGGACAGCCCGAACTCCTGCAGCAGATCATCGACAGAGTCACTCAGAGTGGACGACTCTTCTGCAGGCACATCTGCGACCTGCATCGTTTCCACACCATCGACGGATGGGGCAGGAATGACACCAGTTGTGGCACTGGTATCTGCATCCGCGGTCAGACTCGGATCGATCACATCCACGGGCATAGGAGCCGCACTCAGCATCAGCAGCTCTTCCAGCTGGAATGCCTCCACAACGCCGCCTCGGGGGCGCGTTTCAGTAGACCTTCTCATCCAGTATGTAAAGGGGTTCCAACACACTTTTGAGGACCTTTTCGGGGACAGGATCCGAATCGACTTGTCTGGATTCCAAACAAGATGACGGGACCTTCGGAATCACGGGCAGACGCTCTGCAGAAGAACTCTAGGTCCCCGATTTCAGGCAGGTCGGATAGAGCTGCCCCCCAATCCGGGCAAATTTGTACATTGCATTGTTTTCCCCTCAGGGGCTGGTAGGGCAAAGACCTTAACTGTCCGCAAAGACAGGTAAATTGATCAAGAACAGGGTTTTGAAAGAGAGATAACGATTAAATGAACTTTTATGTTGGTGGCGTACATAGAATGCATAAGGCTTTTCCCTCCATTGATCAGAACCACCACAGTCGACTCTGGCCCGTTTTTCTATTGGTCGTCTGGGGATGCTCGGGTTGCGCGCTGCTTCCAGGCCAACTCAACTCGAAAGCGCTCATCGAAAACAAAGTCATCGCAAGTGAGGCTTTACCCTCAAAGTCGATCAATCAGGCGGAGCATGAAACTGCTGAGTCCGATGCCGCTAAACTAGATTCACAGATCAGCCTGGCCGCGCACGAAGCGCAGGATTCCAGATCCCTGCCCCGTCAGAGTGCCAATACGCCGGTGGCTCTATTGCCGCCTGACTTCGAAACGCCCGCTGAGCCTCCCATACGAACTGCAGCCGTTCCCCCTGTGAAATCAGACTACCAGCTGACGCAGGCGATCGCTCCCTACACTCCGCTGCCTCCTGCCCCCACCTCTGCTAAACCTTCCCCTTTACCAGAGTCGTTTGCAGCCGATGCATGGAGCACCCAGTTGATTCCGCAAAACTTCACTCCCTGGTGGGCCGACAGCGTCACCCTGCAGTTCCGACCTCAGTCTCACCAGAGCCCGGTGAATGTGAATACGCTGATCCAGGAGACGCTGTTGAATTCGTCCCAGGTACGCATCATCAACGACGATCCCATCATCGCCGAAACCGCCATCACACAGGCGATGGCCGAGTTTGATCCCAAACTGTTTATCGAATCCAAGTTCAACCGCATCAGTATCCCGTCCAGCAGCACCCTTGATACCGGGACGAATTTCAGTCGGCTGCGGGAAAACAACTGGAGTTCGAACTTCGGCGTAAGACGTAAAAACAGTCAGGGGGGCGAGCTTGAGTTTTCACAGCAGTTTGGTTTGAACACCAGCAACTCCATCTTTTTCGTCCCGCCCAACCAGGGAGATACCCGGCTGACATTGAGTTATAACCAGCCGCTCCTCAATGGCCGGGGAGAGGCTTACAATGAGAGCCTGATCGTGCTGGCGGAACTGAATACCGACATCACCTCCGATCGCACCCAGGCCGCTCTGCAGGATCATCTGCTGAAAGTGACCGAAACTTACTGGGAACTCTACCTGAACCGTGTGCTGTTTATCCAGAAGCAGAAACACCTGCAGGACGGCATGCGGATTCTGAAGTACCTCGAACAGCGCTACAACATCGATTCCCTGCAGAGCCAGATCGCCCGCGCCCGGGCAGCCGTGGCCAAACGACGCTCGGAACTGATTCGCATTGAAGCCGCCGTACAGAACTCCGAAACACGCCTGCGGGCCCTGGTCAATTCACCCCAGCTTAAATCCAGCCCGAACCTGGAACTGATCTCAATTCAGCAGCCCATCGACAACAGCCTGCCCGTCACCATTGAAGACGCCATGGCCACGGCCCTCGAATACCGCTCGGAAGTTGATATCGCTTCCCGCGAGATTGAGGCAGCCCGTGTTCGGCTGGGAGTCGCCTGCAACGATCTGCTTCCCAAACTCGACCTGGTTCTGGAAACGTATCTCTCCGGCTTGAAAGGGGAATTTGATCTTTCCCGCGCCTGGGTCGATCAGTTCAGTGTCGGGGAACCCAGTTATACTGCAGGCCTGGTATTCGAGGTTCCCCTCTATCGTCAGGAAGCCCGCTCACGTCACCTGCAGCGATCGGTCGAGCTCCGCCGCTTGTTGAGCCGCTTCGAACTGACCGTGGAAAACCTGCGTGCAGAGGTGGAAACAGCCGTCCGCCAGGTCAGGACAGCGAACCGGAACTTACAGAGCCAGTACCAGGCCATGATCGCCGCGGAAGCGGATGTCGAATTCCTGCAGCGTCGCTGGGAAATGGCCCCCGGTCTGGATCGTGCATCCAGCTTTCTGCTCGAGGACCTGATCGACTCCCAGGACCGCCGGGCCGAGGCAGAGCAGGCTTTCGTTGCTGCCCAGGTGGACCACGTGCTCAGCCAGACCCGCTTGAACCGGACCACGGGCACCATCCTGCGACAGGAACGAATCGTTCCCGAAGACATGTCCGAAGGTCCCGTCCCCAGTTCTGAACAAGACGCACCGCCGCCGGTAGTCCCCGCCGATTCTGATCAGCAACAGGGGCCTAAGCTATGAAACGTCATCTCTGGACCCGACAAACACAGCCCGCACACGACCGCGAGCTACTGGCGCGCGTGCCAACGCTTGCGTCTGCCTTACAACAGCTTGGAGATACCGAACTCGCCAGCCGTTACCAGCAGTTGAAACAGCAGAATCACAATCTCCCTGAGCAGACTACGATCCTGACCTTTGCCCTCGTCTCCGAAGCAGTCCGCCGTGCTCTGGGATTGAATTATTACCGGGAACAACTCATGGCGGGACTGGCGATGATCCGCGGTGAGATCGTGGAGATGCAAACCGGAGAAGGAAAAACGATCACTGCAGTCTTACCAGCCTGCTGGTACGCGCTGGCAGAGCGTGGCGTGCACGTCATGACGGTCAACGATTACCTCGCGGAACGCGATTTTGAGACGCTTTCTCCGGTATATCATCGCCTCGGCTTAACTGCAGGCCTGAATCAACCGCGCCTGTCCCCAGAAGAAAAACGAACTGCCTACGCAGCCGACATTACGTATGGACCAGGGTATGAGTTCGGTTTTGACTATCTCCGCGATCAGATCATGACGCTCTCTCAGCAACGTCCTCGACTGGGCAGTCAGTTTACCCGCACCCTGAATGGCCAGCTGCTGACTCCTCCACAGCCGGTCCAGTCTGCGCATGCCGTCGCGATCATCGATGAAGCAGACAGTGTACTCATCGACGAAGCCACCGTTCCATTGGTCCTCTCTTCGCAGGGGGGACAGCCGGCAGACAACACAGACATTTACCAGGCGGCACGACAGGCGGCGCTTACTCTCAAAGCAGGGCAGGATTTCCTCGTCAATCAGCAGGCTTCCGAATTACAGATCACCGACCTGGGCCTCCTCCGTCTGTCAGCAGATCGCAGCCTGATTCCCATCGAACGCCTTGATCGTCCCTGGATGCAATATGTCGAACAGGCACTGCGGGCCGAACTGTTTTATCATCGCGACCTGCATTATGTCGTCATTGAAAACCGCGTGCAGATTGTCGATCCGCATACCAGCCGCATTTTCACCGATCGCACCTGGCGGAATGGTCTGCACCAGGCCGTGGAAGCCAAAGAGGGAAAACCGGTCACCACAGAGAGCCAGCCGATCGCCCGGATCATGCGACAGAAATACTTCCAGCTTTACGATCAACTGAGCGGCATGTCGGGAACCGTGCAAGGTTGCCAGCAGGAACTGAGAGAGGTATACGGAGTCCGCTACTCTTACATTCCCCCGCACCGGCCCAGTCGCAGGACGGATCTCCCCGTCCGCCTGTTTAAAGACCAACACAGCCGGGAACAGGCCTTCGTGCGTACGATTCAGGAAATGCAGCACACTCATCGCCCCATACTCGCAGGTACAGCCGATATTGATGCCAGCCGTCGACTCTCAAATATGTTGCATGAACTGGGAATCGCTCACCAGCTGTTGAATGGAATCCAGGATGCAGAAGAAGCGGCTGTCATCGCAGCCGCAGGACAACCGCAGGCAGTCACCATAGCTACGAACCTGGCAGGTCGTGGAACCGATATTCAACTGGGTCCGGGCGTCGCTGAGTCGGGCGGTTTGCATGTACTGGCCGCCGGCTTCCAGCTGACCGAACGTATCGACCGGCAGTTAATCGGACGTGCTGCCCGCAAGGGGGAACCAGGCTCGAGTCAAATCCTGGCATCGCTCGATGACACCCTGTTCCGCCAGGCCAAGTCCGCCTGGGTCGATTCACTGAAACAACTGGCTGACGAGACCGGCGAAATTCCTGTCAGCAGACAGACCCTGGGAAAAATCACAAAGACCCAACGCAGAGTAGAAGAGACTGGCAGGCAGCGGCGGAAACAACTGACCCAGCATGATGACTGGTTAAGCAGTGCCACCTGCAGCACGTGGAACTGATCCCATTGAACTGAACTGGAAACGAGTCTGATTATTTAACAAGCGTGGAGCGCAGATGTATTCAAGACGAATTAATTTCTGGATCTTGATGAGCCTGACAGGACTGCTGGCCTGCAGCCCGCTCCGCGCGTTCGCCGTCGAACTGGAAGGGTACACCGAACCTTACCGTACGATCCGGGTCGCCACAGACGAAACAGGTGTCATCGATCAGATTTTTGTGAGCGAGGGAGAAGCGGTCCCGCAGGGAACGCCACTCGTGCGACTCAACAATGATATCTACCAGGCCCTGCTGGCGGTCGCAGAGCAGAACATGAATGCCCGGGGACGTCTGGAAAGTGTCCGCGCAGAACTGGAACTGAAAAGCGAACGCCTTAAGATCCTGCAATCACTGCGACAGGAAGGCAACGCCCGCCAGGAAGAGGTCGATCGGGCCCGTTATGAAAATGCCGTCGCGAAAGCCAACATCCAGACGGTTCAGGAAGAACTCCTGTCCCGCAAACTCGAATATCAGAAAATCAAAACCCAGATTGACCGTCGCACGATCCGAGCACCGATTTCCGGCGTCGTCAGCCTGATCCACAAAGAGCAGGGCGAATTTGTCGCCCCCAACAGTCCCGAAACCATGACGCTCGTACAACTCGATCAGCTACTGGCCTACTTCACGCTGACCAGCCAGCAGGCCGCCCAATTACACATCAACGACAAGATCAGAATTTCATTTAAACACAACCAGACCTCAACCGAAGGAACGATTGAGTACATTTCACCAGTCACCGATGCCCAGAGCGGCACCGTGCTGGTCAAAATCCGGATCGACAACCAGAAGGGAGATTTTCGCAGTGGCGAACGTTGTACGATTCAATTGGAAAGTTAATCTGCCATGCATCCGGAAAGCACTCATCCGAAACAACGACCACCGGTTCGCGTCCTCAATCACAGGGGACGTCGACATCGCAGTCTGCACAAGTCCCTGCTGCGCTGCGCGCTGACGGCTCAGACATTTGACGAACTGCTGCACTCACTAATCGGAGAACTGAAACAGCACTGTCAGCCGGCTTTGATCCTCTATTACCACCCCGCGGAAACAGCAACTCAAGCCACCAGTCGAATCCTGTATCAACAATCAGCCTCCACACCTGATGCCGCCCTGCTTTCACAGCTGAACCAGGTCTGTCAGAACAGCATCCAGAGTAAAGAAGTCGAGATTCAGCCCTGCGTCGACATTAACTTCATGCTCTATGCGGCGCCCATCACCACCCGGGGACAGGCGGCTGACGCGTTGGGTGTGGTCTTTCCCGCGACAAATTCAACCGAACCGTTCTCGCTGCTCCTGCAGGCACTCGCAACTCATATCACACTCTGGCAGACGCTGCGCGAGGGGCTGCAGCAGGAACAACATGCCCGTGACTCCGCTGCGATTGTGGAACTGCTTTCGAATCTGTCCCGTTCCACCAACTTCACCCAGGCAGCCGGCCAGACCGCCTCTGATCTGGCCGATTATCTGGGCTGTCGTCAGATCGCCATCGGCAGTCAAGAAGCAACTCACACGCGTTGTCGCCTAGTGGGACTCTCGGGCTGCCCCCAGTTTGACAAGGCGGCGAAATCGGTTGGACTCATCGAAGCAGCCCTGGATGAAACGCTCAGGCAACAGACATCACTCGTCTGGACCGACCAACACAGTACTGAAAACGCCGAGCTTCGACCGCTGCAAACGGTTGGCGAGCAACTGCAGGCGAAATCAATTCTCTGTGTCCCACTCACTTGCACTGACCAGCAGGCAGATACCGTAGTCTGTGTTGTCGACCTCCCGCTGGATCGACTGAAACAGACGCAATGCCTGCTGGAAGCCGCTGGTCAGCCCCTGGCGAATGCCTTGCATGCTGCGCAGAGGCGATCGAGTCTGAGAGGAAACTGGAAGGCGGCTGTCCGTCAGTCGCTGCAAGGAAAGACCCGCCGGGCGGTGCTGGCTGCTTGCCTGCTCTTCACGGCCCTGATGTTTATTCCCTGGCCTTACCAGGTCAAATGTGCCTGTCAGCTCGAACCGGTGATGCAGCGGTTCGTCGTCGCCCCCTTTGCCGGCTCACTGGAAACCATGCTGGTCGAACCGGGAGACCTGGTCCACCAGGGAGACGTTCTGGCCCGGATGGATCCCCGGGAACTCAAGTGGAAACGGGCCAGCCTGATTTCAGATCAGAAGCAGGCGATCAAACGTCGCGACTCGGCCCAGGCGGCCCGCGACTTTACGACCCAGCAGTTGTCACGATTGGAAGCGGAACGCCTCGGTCTGGAAATCGAGCTGCTCGATCATCGCATCAACAATCTGGAAATCAAAAGTCCCGTCGACGGGATCGTCGTCGCGGGAACTATGAACTGGGCCGAAGGGGCACCCTTGGAGATTGGCGAGGCGCTGTTTGAAATCGCCCCTTTGGATCAGATGGTCGTGGAGGTCGCCGTGCCCGATTCTGAAATCAGTCATGTGCGGGAAGCCCAGAGCGTTCATATTCGCCTGGAAGCACTACCCGACTCAGACCAGACCCTGCAGCTGGAACGAATTCATCCCCGGGCAGAACTGCGGGATGACGCTAATATTTTCGTGGCGGAAGCAGCCGTGGATAACAGCCAGGGCCTGCTGCGACCGGGGATGAAAGGGCGGGCCAGTATTCAGACCGCCCCACAGCCTGTCTACTGGATCCTGTTTCACAAACCGTGGAATCTGATCAGGAAGTACCTGTATTAAGTGTTGGAAGGTGAGAGCATGCAGCCCGATGTGAGTATCCGCGATTTTTTCAGCAGCCGGCTCAAACTGCGCGCAGATCTGACTTTCACACTCCAGCATGCCAATGGTGAGGACTACTACACCATCAACGATTCCCTGCACTCGCGTTACTATCGTGTGGGTCAGACCGAATATACGTTCCTGCGGCTGCTCGACGGACGGTCGACTGTTCAGGAATGTTACAGCAAACTCTCAACCGCGCTCCCCTTTCATCAACTCTCACAGGACGACATTATCAGTCTTTGCCAATGGGCGTTCGGCAGTGAGTTACTGAAAAACCAGGATGAGCGACTGCGTCCGGCTGGCGCCGATCAAAGTCCAGCGACAGCCTGGCTTGCAAAATTGAATTTCCTCGTCTTTCGTCTGCCGATTGGCAATCCGGACCGACTCTTCTCCCGACTGGCACACACCTGGGGCTGGCTGTTCTCCACTCCCGCGCTGATCGCCTGGTGCAGCCTGCTGCTCTGGGCTCTGTTTCGCATCGGCCTGAACTGGGACGCATTCTATGGTTCATCCCAAACGATACTCTCCGCAGACAACTGGATCTGGCTGGCCGGCTGCTGGGTGATTCTCAAGCTGTGCCACGAGTCAGCACACGGCATCGTCTGTAAGCTTTATCGGGGTTCCGTTCGTGAAGCAGGATCGCTGTTCGTCCTGTTCGCCCCGCTCCCTTATGTCGATGTCACTTCCAGCTGGAGCTTCCCCTCCCGCTGGTCACGAATGCATGTTGCCGCAGCTGGACTCTACGTCGAACTGTTGATCGCAGCCCTCGCCGCTCTGGTCTGGGGACAGACTTCGCATGCCTGGCTGAACCATGCCTGCTTCAACATCGTTTTCACGGCAAGTATCACCAGCCTGCTGTTTAACCTGAACCCGTTGATGAAATTTGATGGCTACTACATCCTGGTCGACCTGCTGGAAATCCCCAACCTGTCTACGAACGGGCAACTCTGGATCAGGCAGTGGGCCAAACGAACGTTTCTAGGCGTGAATACCCTGCTCCCCAACTGGTCGCGGCGCGTCCGGCTGATCACAGCCGGCTATGGAATCGCCTCGCTCTGCTGGCGGATTTTAGTCTGCATCACCCTCACGGTCGCTGCGGCGACTCTGCTGGAAGGAGCCGGAGTCATTCTCGCCGGGATCGCTATTGCACTCTGGATCATCCAGCCTGTCTGGCGGTGTGCAATGTATATTGCAGTGGGAAAGCCGGGGGAAGCTCCGCAACGAGGCCGATTTGTGCTGGTCAGCGGTTCTCTGTTGTTGACGAGTTTTCTGGTCCTGGCCTACGTCCCCTGGCTGGGAAACTTCCAGGCGCCGGCGATCGTGGATTATCCCCCTCAAGGAACCGAGCACGCCCCTCTGCCTGGCTTTATCAAACAGATCGAAGTGCAAAGCGGACAACAGGTTCACCGGGGACAGACGCTGATCCAGTTATGGAATCCCGATCTGGAACTCGAGCTGGCGAAATTGAGAATCGAAATTCAACAGTCAGAGTTACGGATCTACCAGTTCGACCAGCAACGCAAAATCGCAGAGCGACAGATCGAACAGGAAGTACTGCAGGACCTACAGGCAAAACTTCAGGAAAAAGAACAACTGTTCGAAGAGCTGACGATCCGCTCTGAAATCGACGGTCGCGTGGTGACCCGCAATCTGCAGGCAAAGCTCGGAACGTATGTCAAACAGGGAGATCCCATTATCACCATTGGAGACGACCGCCATAAAGAGCTGCACATCGCCGTTGCGCAGCATGAGCTCGAGCATTTCCTGAACACGCCGGGGAGCACCGTCCTGGCACATCTCCCTCACCATCAAGCGATTCCCTGTCCGGTGCAGAAGGTGGTCCCGCGTGCCAGTGTGACGTTAACTCATCCCGCTCTCGCAGCAGCATACGGCGGTGCGCTGCCTGTCAAACCAGCGTCTTCCGAAAAAAAGGGAGACGAATACGAGCTGCTCGATCCCCGGTTCAACCTCGTGGTCTCGCTCGCTTCAGATCAGTCCTCTGAGCTACATGCAGGACAGCGGATCGATGTCACCTGTCGGCCTCAGCACTACTCCGTCGGCCGACATCTGTACCATCGGGTCTCCAGCTGGCTCAACAAACGCCTGGAAGAGTAAGAATTACCGTTGGATACGAATGATGTTCCTGTAAGGGCAAGCTGTTCTAATCAATAAAAAAACGCCTGGTGAAACAGGAATTGATCCGTCTCACCAGGCGTTGTGGATTTCTTACTCTCGGACTACAGGCTGTCCTCACGCAGCGAAGGAGGCAGTGCCGCATCGTCGATCGGCGGTGTCAGGCTGACTTCGCCCAGTGAAGGCGGTGACGATTCGTCCTCAGTCTGAGCTGATTCCAGACTGACTTTACCCGGTGCAGGCGCGGGCGGCAGCACGATTTCCGTGACGGGAGCAGCCGGCGGTGCCTGGTCTTCCGAACCTGTCATCAGGCTGGCTTTACCCGAGGCCGATGTCATATCGAAATTATCCGGTACGGGAGGCACACCCATGCCACCGTCCATTTGAGGCGGCTCCGGGGTGAAGTATTCGTCATACACTTCACCGGCATTCGACATCAGGAAACCACCACCGAGAGCCTGGTAGGTATTGACGATCGCAGACAACTGCTGCTGCTTGGTCTCGATCAGGTCGGTTCTCGCTTCGAGCAGGTCACGCTGCGAGAACAGCACGTCGATGTACTCCGCCCGGGCGTTCTGGAACAGCTGAGTCGCCACCGAAACAGATTCTTCGAGGGCTTTCACCTGGCTATGCTTGAGCTCGACACTGGAACGGTATTTCTCGACTTTGGAGATGCCGTTCGCGACTTCCGTGAATGCATTCAGCACAGTCCGCTGATAATGGTAGATCGCCTGGATCTGGCGGGCGTTCGCGTTCTTGTAATCCGCCTGGATGGCTTTCTTGTTGAGCAGCGGTGCGACCAGACCACCGGCGGCATTCGCAATGAATGCACCTGGATCAAACAGGTAACGGGGATTGAAAGCCTCGTATCCCACGCTGGCAGTAATATCAAACCGGGGGAAGAAACGAGCCCGGGCGACCAGCACATCCAGACCCGAAGCAGCTACTTCGCGTTCCGCAGCCTGAATGTCACGACGATTCAACAGCAGCTGTGAGGGAACACCGACGTGCAAAGGCTGCGAATCGAGCTTGATGAAATCCCAGCCAACCCGGTCCACTGCTTGTGGATATCGACCAACGAGGAAGTTGATTCTGTTCTCGACTTCAATTATCCGCTGACTTACGATCAGCTTTTCACTCTCGTTTTTACGAACTTCCGCCAGGAATCGCTGGACACCCAGTTCGGTTCCCCGGGCCGCATCCTTCTGGAACTTCGCTACTTCCAGGCTTTTCTTCTGCAGTTCAATGGTCTGATTCAGATAGACCAGTCGCTGATCCAGAGCAGCCAGCTCATAGTAATTGTCTGCCACCTCAGCCACCAGCTGGGTAACGAAATAGTTCCGCAGTTCAATTGCTTCGCACAAACGCTGTTCTGCAGCATCGCGGGCGTTTCTCAATTCACGCCAGACGTCAATCCGCCATAACAGATTCGCTGACAGTCTTACGTTCCCCAGAGGATCCGGGAAATTCGCTCCGCCTGAACCCGGGTAGGTCAACTGATCCTCAGCGGCTCCCAGGGGAGTGAAGCGACTGGTCCGATCAAAACCACCATCGGCTCCGACCGTGACGAAGGGAAGATAAGCACCTCGTCGCGACAGGACCTCGTTGCTGGCGACCTGGACTTCCCAGTTGCGGATCTGCAGTTCCTGGTTCGATGCCAGCCCCTGACCAATCAGAAAAGTCAGCGTTGGGTCATCGAAGAATTCCTTGATGCCCACGTCAGCGGAGCTGTCGACACTCGCTCTCCCGCTGAAGTCATCCGGCAGAGGCGCTCCTTCAGCTGCACCAAACAGATCCGGGATCTGACACCCTGAAAGCAGCAGCATGCTGCAGACCATCGCCAAAGCAATCACATGCGGTTGCTGAATCGCGTTATATAAAAAAACAGTGGGGGAGTTCCATCTCATTATTCTGCACCCTGCGACTGTCGTCATTCCTGTTAAACAGTGAAACTGAATTCATCTCGCTTCTTTCGGGGGAACACAGTAGCATCCGCCCCGGAGAATATCCGAAATCCTTCCGGATGGATCCGATCTGAACAATCGAACCGAGACAGCTGAAACGAGGCGGGTATCTTGAGAGCCGTCTCAATTGTTATCGGCAGTTAGTTCGCTGCAGACCACAGAATCATGCAATCCACTATATTGCCTGCAGCAATTTAAATTCACATAACAGCATCAACGAAAGCGTCGTACTGCAATACAGGCTCTTACCGTGTAAGTGCAGGATAGGACTGTAACTTGTGAATTCTTTTCGCGCTGCATCGACGAGGCTACGCCTGCAGAAGCTGTGTTGAGTTTGCGGCCTGCGCCCACGTCTCAGGACAGCCTGTAAGACGTTCGCAGAAAGATACGATCAGGAAAGCCTGTCAAACTTTTCCGCCTGTTGGCACGCATGAGGAACGCGTGCAGGCGTTTCGTTTAACGCCCAAGCGACTCTGGAAAAGCTTGCGTAATCGATACGGTTTCACATTTGAAAATCAGAGTTTTTTGTACTGATTGATGTGCCTTACACAAAAAAACACGCACGGCGCTGAACCAGATATTTGTGGTCCAGCACCGTGCGTTCTCTCCTGTTTACAAGTCCGTCACAGACCCGTTAATGCTCGGGTTCGTCGTAGTGATTGCTGTGACTCCTGTGCTCGACCAGTTCGCTGAGCGGTTCATCATGCTCATCCTTGATGAGCTTCTTCCCGTCAGACATCTTGGCGAACAGAAAGTACAGACCGGGGATCACAAACACCCCGATCAGGGTCCCCATGAGCATCCCGCCGACCGCCGTGGTACCAATCGTTCGGTTACCGATGGCACCCGGCCCCGTAGCTCGGACCAGAGGAACCAGACCCGCGATAAACGCGAACGACGTCATCACGATCGGCCGGAATCGCAGCTTACCACCTTCGACCCCTGCATCCTTGATGCTCAGTCCTTCCTGGCGTCGCTGTACCGCGAATTCAATAATCAGAATCGCGTTCTTACCCAACAGACCTACCAGCATGACCAGACCAATCTGACAGTACACATCGTTGGCCAGGCCCATCGACTTCAACATCAGGAACGAACCAAACAGACCGACGGGCAGCGAGACGATTACCGCCAGGGGCAGAACAAAACTCTCGTACTGACCCACCAGCACCAGGTACACAAAGATCACCACGATCGCAAAAATGTAGATCGCCGTATTCCCCTTGCTGGCCTCGTCGTACGCCAGCCCCTGCCAGCCGATACCATATCCGTGAGGCAGCGTCTTTTCCGCCACTTCCTTAATCGCATCGATTGCCTGACCGGAACTGTAACCCGTCGAAGGAGCTCCCTGAATAATCGCCGTCGTATACAGGTTATAACGGTTAATTTCGTTCATCCCCTGCATCTTCTTAATCTTCATAAACGCTGAGTAAGGTACCATTTCCCCCTCATCGTTTTTGACGAACATGTTCCGCAGGTCTTCAGGATACCGACGAAACTCCGGCGCGGACTGCACATACACTTTGTAGAACTGTCCAAAGCGAATGAAACCCTGCTCCCATGTACTACCCACGACAATCGAAAGGTTATCCATCGCGTCTGCAATCGAGACCCCCTTCTGCATCGCCACGTCGTTGTCGATCACAACTTCGTACTGCGGATAGTTATTCGCGAAGAAGGTAAACAGACCCTTCAACTCTTTCCGCTTACCCAGTTCCGCCAGGAAGTTCTCGGTGATTTTACCGAACGCGTCGTAGTCGCCACTGTTGGTCTTATCGAGCAGACAGAGCGAGAAACCACCGGCTGCACCGAAACCGGGCACCGCAGGCGGCTCGAAGAATTCGAGCTTCACGTTGGCAATCGCCCGCCCTTTCTGTTCGAGCTCTTCAATGATCTCTTTCGAAGTCAGCTTCCGCTCGGACCAGGGCTTCAGGTTAATCAGACAGGTACCCGCGTTGGAACCACGGCCTTCCGTCAGAATTTCGTAACCCGCCAGTGAAGTCACCGAAGTAATTTCATCGAACTCTTCACAGATCTTCTGCAGTTCATGCGACTTCGAGTTCGTATACTCCAGCGTTGAACCGGGGGGCGTCTGGATAATCCCGTAGATCACCCCCTGGTCTTCCAGCGGAATGAACCCGGAGGGCAGCACTTCGTTGACCAGCAAAATCCCGTAACCGAAAACACCAATCACAATCATGGTGAAAATACGCCGGGTGATGATCAGACCCACAATCCAGGTAAACGCATTCGTTACCTTGTCCACACCCCGGTCGAAGTAGTACAGAAAGATGCCGATCGGCCCCTTCTTTTTCTTCTCGTTGGGTTCACTGCCGGAGAAGACCGCCCGGAACGTAAAGGCGAACAACACCGCCATCACGACCCCGATAATCACGGTCCGCAGATGCGACAGTTCAATCTGTTCCGAAAGCACTTCGTGCACGATCTCCACATGCAGCAGTTCGTAAACGCCATATCCCACCGCGGCTCCGAGGAAGACACACAGCAGCCCCCGCAGCACAAAGGCATACCGGCCGCTGATCTTCTTGAGCAGGCGGTTAATCAGACCGACAATCCCCTTCTGTTCGACATAGCCAGTATGCGGCTTGAGAATCATCGCACACAACACCGGAGTCAGTGTCAACGCGACCACACCGGACAGCACAATCGACATCGCCATCGTCAATGCGAACTGACGATAGAAGACACCCACCGCCCCCGGCATGAACGTCACCGGAATAAACACGGAGGTCATCACCAGGGTAATCGCAATGATCGCACCACTGATCTCAGCCACCACCTCTTTGGTAGCAGCATAAGGCGAGAGGTGCTTGGCGTGCATCTTTTCGTGCACCGCTTCCACCACCACGATCGCGTCGTCGACCACAACCCCGATCGCCAGCACGAGTGCGAACAGCGTAATCAGGTTGATCGACATGCCGAACATACTCATAAAGAAGAATGTCCCGATCAACGACACAGGCACCGCGAGCGTCGGAATCAGCGTACTGCGGAAGTCTCCCAGGAACAGGAACACCACCAGCGACACCAGGATAAACGCTTCGAACAGGGTATGCAGCACCTTTTCGATAGAAGCATCCAGGAAGTTCGAAACGTCGTAACTGATCGCGTAGTCCATCCCCGGCGGGAATGACTCCGTCTTGATCTCTTTCAGCTTCTCCTTCACCTTCGCAATCACGTCCGCAGCGTTAGAGCCCGGAATCTGCTTAAGCACGATTGACGCGGAAGGATAGCCGTCGATGTCCGAATACAGGTCGTAGAACGATGACCCCAGGTTAACCTTGGCCACATCCTTCAAGCGCAGAATCTCCCCGTTCGGGTTCGCACGCAGGATGATGTTCTCGTACTGCTCCGGTTTATTGTAACGGCCGACCCAGGTCAACACGTACTCGATCGTCTGCGACGTCGTACCCGTCGCCTGACCGAGTCGCCCGGGAGAACCGATCATACTCTGTTCCTTGATCGCCTCCATCACGTCTGCGGAAGAGATTTTATAGGCCCGCATCCGGTCCAGATCCAGTTCGACCCGCATCGCGTATGCACGGTTACCGAGAATCTGCGCCCGGCCAACCCCGCGAATACGTTTAATTTCGGGGAGCAGGTTCACCGTGGTGTAGTTATAGAGGAAGTTCTGGTCGACGTTCGGGTCTTTACTGTAGACGTTCACGTACATCAACATACTCGTCATGTTCTGCATGACGATAATCCCCTCACGCTCCACGATAGGGGGCAGACGGTTCTTCACCATCTGAATGCGGTTATTCACGTTCAAGACCGCCGTGTTCGGGTCAGTACCCGGTTCGAAGATGATCTTGATCGTGGCTTCACCCGCACTGGTGGCGGCAGAGCTCATGTACCGCATGTTGGGTACACCGTTGATGGCGCGCTCCAGGATCACCAGGGTGGAGTCAACCAGAATTTTGGCACTCGCACCTGGATAGGAGACGGCCACAACCACACTCGGTGGAGCGACAGACGGAAACTGGGAAATTGGCAGGGCCGTGATCGCCAGCCCACCCATAAACAGGATGAGCAGCGAGATGACCATCGCCAATGCCGGGCGATGTAGAAATTTAGCGAACATATGATTGATCTTACCTGCTTATTCCGCGTGATATTTCAGGTTACTGAGTACTTCCTGTGGGTCACGGAAATCGTATTTGATCTTGTCGCCGTCTTTCACCTGACGAATTCCTTCGAGAATGATCTTCTCGCCTTCCTTGAGACCACCCTTGAGCACGAAGATATCATCCTGTTCGCCCTCGATCTCAATGTCTCTCTGGTGTACGACGTTGTCCTTATCAACAACGAACGCATAACGTTTGGCGAGAATCTCGAAAGTCGCTCTCTGTGGTATCACGAGAATGTTCTGTAAGGTGCGGTGAATCAAAATCGTTCCGGTCTGACCGTTACGCAGCAACCCTTCCGGATTCGGAAAATCTGCACGGAAGGGGATGTTCCCCGTCATGTTATTAAAATCAGCTTCAATTGCACCGATCTTCCCCTGCTGAGGAAAGATTTCGCCGTTGGCCAGTTTGAGTTCGATCTGCAGATGGTCCGATTTCCCGCCATCCTTATCCAACTCGGCTTTGTACTCCAGGTACTGTGCCTCGGGCACGTTAAAGTAAACCCACATCAGACTGTTGTCGGACATGGTCGTCAAAACGTCTCCCTCTTCGATCAGACTTCCCAGCTGATTCCGCTGGCGGTCGACGATCCCGTCGAAGGGAGCTTTGACATTCGTAAAACCCAGTTCCGCCTGGGCCAGTTGCACTTTGGCTTTCGCTTTCGCCAGCTCCGCTTTTTTCAGCGCGATCTCCTGTGACGAAACGATCCCCTTATCCATCAACGACTGGGCGTTATCCAGCTCAATCTGCACGCGATTGGCTTCCGCCAGTTCTGATTCCATCCGGGCCTGGAACAACGTCGGCAGGATCTTGAACAGCAGATCCCCCTTCTTGACGTGCTGTCCTTCTTTAATATTAATCTTTTCCAGGTAACCACCTTCCAGGGCGCGAACTTCGATGTGCTGACAGGAGTGAATCTGGCAGACATACTGCTGGGTGCTGATCACATCTTTTTTTACGGGAGTCGTCACAATAATCTTGTGAACCGCGTGATGTCCCCCTGCTCCGTGTCCCTCACCGTGAGACTCAGCATGCGCCTCGCCATGTTCATCGGCGTGACCATCCGCATGTTCTTCGCCATGTGCCTTACCTGGCGCTGCGGTGTGAGATTCGGCGTGAGTCTGCGGGAGATACTCGCAACCGGTTAGCGAGAGTGAAATCAGAGCCAGAAAGCTGGCGACGGTCATTGTACTTTTCATGGTCTTAAATGTTCCTCTGATGTTAAGCCCCGGGCAGGTTGGTCAGGAGTGTCGGTAAGTGAGGAAGTAGTGGTATGAGCTATAATTTCGTTCCTCAGATGACAGCACGGGAGAAACCCGTTCCTGCCGGACTGCTGACGAGAATATGCATATCCAATGCCAATACACTCGAAAAACACCCACTGCTGAACAGTCGTCGTACCCGTTCGTAAAAATCTGTCATTCTTCACTTGACGAATTTCACTTCCTGTCCCATGCAGAGAATTCCCCCTGATTTTCAGGAGATTCCCCGCTTGATCGGATGCACACAGCCTGCATCCACCTCCTGATTTCGACCATTCGACCACACTTTTATTTTTTTATGAAACAAATCTGTACTCCTGAAACCAACCCCCTGACGCACTCTGGGAACAAGGAATCGCCTCAGCACCCTGAAAGATTCTGCAGACCCTGCACCCGCTGAGTGCAAACTCTTGCAGGGCGTCAAATCCCGTTCCCAGCACTCAATTTACCTCTTTTTGCTGTCGGAACGTTCCCATGAACTTCCTGCACTTTCACCTGCAGAAATTGAACTTGATCGCCCCGTTCCGAATCATATGCTGGTTCCCTTCTGGCTCGCGCGCGAGGCGGGTCGGCACTCACGGAAACAGTCGGAACCAGTGACGTTTCTGCACCTGAACCAGCATCGTTTTTCACCATGTTTACACCCAAGCAGTTCGCACCGCTGTGCCATCTGCGTTCCCGCTGTTCAGGGCAAACCGGGACAGAGTCCGGATGAACCAGGACAAAATCCCGGACAGAGCAGGACAAAATCCGGCCACATCGGGACAAAATTCTGTCTTGACCCCCAGCCGCCAATCCCCAGGATGCAACAACAGCAAACAGCAATAGCCACACAACACAGATGAAATCATGATCCATTTGAAACTCACTTAATCGGGTGGTCCCGGATGTAATCCGGGATTGCCGCAGGCAACAGGAGGTCACAGAACAAATGCGCAAGAGTAAGAAACCGCCCCTCACCAGCCACCGATCTAACCTGATACCATAAGCCGTAGCGCCTATTCCCCCATTAGACGCATCCCCGTGAGCGGCAAGGCGCCAGCCACCGGTAACCAGGATCGGCGCCGAATACAACACCGGTGGCGAGCGCCATTCCGCTCAGAATAACAACCCGGAGATCATACAGATCGGCACCAGCAGCGACAGCAGACGTACAACCAGCGCACATCAACCACCAGTGAAAACAAAGAGGGAGATCCCGGATGCAATCCACGATTGCCACAGGCAACAGGAGGTCACAGCGCAAATGCGGTATATTGAGAAACCGCACCTCACTCCCGCGTCCCCTGCACCGTCCCCTTCAGCTTCCCAAACACGCCCTCACCCCAGACAACGCGCGCCTGCTGCAACCGCTCCACTTCCGTCGCTGCAAACGCAGTCGCTCCAATCTCCTGGCCGTCCTGACGAATCACCAGTCGCCCCGGTTCAATGCAGAACTCCAGCTCCAGCGGCTGATCCTTCCATTTCAACTGCGCTGCCAGATTCCCGGGCATCTCAAACGCCAAGACGGCTCCATATTCCCGTCGCTGCGCATCGGTCAGAAACGTGTACTGATCCGACCAGGGATAGGTCCCCTTGGAAGAGGTCGAGACCATCAACGCGCCCCCCAGCGGCACCAGTCCGGTAATTCGCTGCCCCCAGTGATTGAGTACCAGCTTATGTTGCACCGCTTCCGCCTCGTAAGGATGCACCGTCTGGTCCGTCAGTTCGGGATGCGAAAACATCCGCCCCTCAGAAGACCAGCGGTCGGCGTCCGCGTCGTACCGCCACAACTCGGCCCAGGGCCAGACTCCCACAAACAGATCACCCCGGTAAATCGCCAGCGTCTGGGCTTCACGGGCACTCGGCGAAACCCCCGGCAGCCGGGGCGGCCAGCCGGACAGCTGCCTGATTTCAGTCCCCCCCGTATACTCAAACAGCTCGCCCGCTGGATACTGGGCCAGCAGCAGCCGGTCCCGAAAGTTCAGCATCGAATAAACCTGGTAGCTGCTTTTGTCGCTGGCTTCCAGAATCGTCCGCCACTTGTTTCCATCGAACACATAGACGCCTCCCCAGTTCGAAACCGTGAGCAGTTCATTCCGATACTGCCCCCAGGCGAACGGGGTCGCTCCGACAAATTTGCAGTCGATACTCACCGCCTGCGACAGATCCACCGCTCCCCCATCCGACGGCTTCCAGGGACAGGCCACAACCTTCGTAAAGCCCCCCTGTTCGGACCGCTTGCCATGATAGAAACAGAGAAAGCCCTGCGCATAATAGAAGTTGTAATAGCGGCCCTCAGCAGGTGGCCCAAGAATGATACGCCCATTATAAGCCGCCCGGTTGGAAGAAAACGTGAGCACGCCGGTCCCGACTCTCTGCATGCCATCCCCGGAACCCACCGGTCCCGTGGGAGGCTCCGGCGTATCGATCCACTTCCCGGCTGCAGGATTCCAGGTCCGCAGTGCCCCGGGTCGATAACCACTCCAGGCAGAAATCGTCTGATTCAGATCCAGCAGATACACGCCCGTATCCAGATCCGGATGAGGCAGCCGTTTCGTCTGTGCTGTCGGAATAGTGCCCGGCTGTTTCACATAAAACTGCAGCGTATGCCGATCCCCGCGAAAGCGGGTGTTGTAGACATCCAGAAACCCGGCCCCGGCAATCACGGTGCCATCCGCATCCCGCAGTTCAAACAGCGAACCAAAGCTCTGACCGACATCCTCCCCCAGATCAACCCGGGCCGAGATCTTTAGTAAAGGGGTCGCGGCCTTCTCCGGTTCCGCAGCATTACTTCTTACAGACTCCAGACAAAGGAAACCAAGACAACCGGTCAACAGCAGACAGAAACGCATCATGATGCGGCACTCCACAGGCGGGTTTTCGGAACGCATTTGAAGCATCCATCCTAAAGGTCCACCAACCGGGATACAACTACGCAGGGTTTGCCATTACAGGGTAGAGACGACAAATGCGCAGCTGGTTCTGTGCCCTTCACCTGAATGAAGCGGTGACCATCCCATTGAAATTTCAAGCTGAGGCACTTTGCTTCCCGTGATCGTGCGAATTGCTGGTGAATTGTGACGTTCAACGTTCGATCATCACGATCAAACTGTGTTTTGATCTCCGCAGAGGCTCCCACATTACCGCCACCATCTGCACGGGGATGTATAACATAATCGGTCCAGTCTTCATTCTTGCTTAGAACGAGAGAGTAGTCGATGCGGTAAGTCTCCTTACCAAAGTAGTCAGTATAGACATACGAGAATAATGTTTGATCCGTGGTTAGTTCAGCACTCGCTGTCCCCCGGTAGCCTCCCGGTGGTTCAATCGGCTGCCTGTCGGTGACTATGGTTGAGTTCAGCTCTTTTTTCGCACAAGACTGCCAGGCGGGCGCAGCAGGTACATTGAGTATCGTGAAGCATTCTGAATCGGGATCAGGCGCAAAGCACCAGCTCAGGTAAACCAGCCCACCATACGCGACCACAACAACAAGTATGAGCCCTGCCACAAAATCTCTGACTGAGCGATTCGAAACCATCTTAGGACTTACCTGATCAACATCTGCAGGAACTTATTCAGACAGAAAACCCTGGAGGGCCTGTCACACAGCGTTCCTTGACATGTTACCTGACCAACTTCACATTTCAACGAGAATCATCTCTGATATGGATACTTGAGGGCCAATAGAGAACTGGTCCCATGAATTGAAATCCAGTTTTAAAACCACGAATGTCACGAAAGACACGAAAAGACTCCGCTCGTAAAGATTTTATCTGGTGGAGTATTACAGTGCCGAGCAGACTGGGATCTGACTCTCATTAGCTCGAATCGATTTCAGCTTTTCGCTACAATAAGTCGACAGTACCAGACACTCAATTCAAAACAAATTCACACCCCAATCAAAAAGTAATCTGAATGCGTTCACAGGGAAATATCACACACTGGGACGATGAAAAAGGTTTTGGCTTTATCACACCTCAAGACGACGGCACCGCGGTCTTCGTGCACATCAGCGCTTTCACTCGGACAGCACGCCGGCCGCAGACAGGCGATCCTGTTTCGTACGAAACAACCCCGGGCAAAGACGGTAAACCCAAAGCCGAGCATGTCCGTTTTTCAGATCAGTCCGTAGTCAAGATTTTGTGTAGCGCTCCCGCTGTTCTGTTTACGGTACTCTTTATCTGCTTTCTACTGGTCTCTGTTTATTTCAACCGGCTCTCCTGGCTGGCGCTGGTGGCATACGGTGCCGCGAGCGTCGTCACATTTATCGCCTACGCCTGGGATAAGTCAGCGGCTCAACGGGGAAAGTGGCGGACAGCAGAAGCAACCCTGCACTTGATGTCACTGGTAGGAGGCTGGCCCGGCGCCCTGGCCGCACAACGCCTGCTGCGACACAAATCCAGCAAACAGAAATTCTTAGTCGTCTACTGGCTGACCGTCTTCCTGAACGTGGCAGCAATAAGCTATGTAGTCTGGCACGGTGATTTCGGTTTGATCAATTAACTGATCAGTCTGTGTATTTCCTGAAGGCTTAATCGACATTGGCTGATTTGAAGTAAGCAATCATTCATAAATAATTTGATGCTGGATGAAATTGGGAAATATCTTTATCACGATGAAGAAAGAATGATTCATAGATTAGAGTAAAACTATGTTCGACAAATCTGAGTTCTTCAGTTCTGATCAGTATTTACGCCTAAGAGGCAAAAGTGTCACGCAAGAAGATCTTGTTCGTGCAGGAGAGAATTTGACACTCGAACAATTAGACCTAAGTTATTCTAATGTCAAAGACGAGTGGTTGATCCATCTAAAGAAATTGCAGCACTTAAATGTTTTAAGTCTCAATAATACGACAATCACTGATGCAGGACTCAAGTATCTGCAGGAGTCAATTAAACTGAGTATACTTAATCTTAGTGAAACCGCGATCTCTGATGCGGGACTCCTTCATCTAAGAAGTTTAGAACAATTGAATTTACTTGATCTCAGTCATACTCAAGTTTCAGATGACGGACTGCTTTATTTAGAAGGTCTTCATGAATTAAGAATACTGAATTTATTTGAGACAAAAGTGAGTGATGCAGGTATTATCCATTTAGCAAAATTACACAGACTAATTGAATTAAATCTGGCGTGCACGAGGATCACTGATAGAGCTCTCTATCATCTGACCGAAATGGAAAATCTCTATGAATTAAATCTAAGTTCTACAGACGTACAAGGAGTTGGCCTACGTTATTTGAAGCGATTGCCTCAACTGAGAAACTTAAGCCTGAGGAAAACTAAGATTAGTGATTCAGCTTTAGAATATTTCAGAGACTTACCCGACTTGAAATATTTAGATTTATCTCACACCAGAATCAGTGATTGTGGTCTCGAGCATCTCAGAAGGCTCACACAATTAGAATCGCTTCATCTGAACGATACCCAGGTCGGTGTGCAGGGGATTCGCAACTTAAAAGAGCTCTCAAATTTAAAAACATTATACATCAGTAATACCAATGTGAGTAACGACCAAATCATCCTTCTGGAATCAATGTTTCCTCATTGCCATTTCAGACCAAGTGCGAGAGAGGTTGAGGTTTCGATGCTCATTGAAAAAGCTGACGATGCTGTATTCAAGGCAGATTGGGAACGAGCAGCAAAGTACGGTAATCGCCTGGCTGAGCTGCTAGAAGAACCTGATCTCGAAACAATTGAAAAAGAAGTCGAAAATGATTCGCTTTCAGGAATTAGTGCAGTTTGTCATCTGGCGCGTTGGATCATGGTTTGCGAGTCCAGAAAAGAATTTGAGGAAGCGACTTTGTATGCCGCTGCCAGTATCTCGATTCAAAAGCAGATGGTTATTAAATCCTATCTTGAGAAAGCACGGGTTGATGAATGTTTAAAGGACGATATTGAGTGCTTATTCATTGATTGTGAGTCGCAGGCAATCCGCTATTTCAATTTAAATAAATTGGAACACTCTAGAATGGTTATGAACGAGGCTCTTGAGCTTTCAAAGTATTTCCAGGTACCCCTTGATGCAGATCAGCAAGAGTTAGTTGAGGAATATGAGCTTGAATAAACAGCCCCCTTTTATCAAACATGCTTCCCCGTGAGCGGCAAAGCGCTAGCTGCCAGTAATTAAGGTTGACGCGGAATTTAACACCGGTGGCTAGTAACTCCGATTACAAATAGTTTCCCACCAAAGCAAATTGTTGCCATTGCTTCCTGGTTTTCCTGAGTTCTCTC